>NZ_JBYSXG010000019.1:0-73997 GCF_058782005.1 Sphingomonas sp. FW306-1B-B10E | reverse complement strand
ACCCCTTGATCCCCTCCCTTTCAGGGAGGGGACGTTAAGTCGTCTGCCACCCGCCGCCGAGCGCCTTGAACAGATCGACCTGCGTATCGGCGATCTGCGCGTCCGCGTTCGCCAGCGCCGCCTCGGCGTCGGCGAACGTGCGTTCGGCGTCGAGCAGTGCGAGGCTGTCGATGTCCCCCTCGCGCTGGCGGGCGCGGGCGATGTTTACCGCGGCCAGCGCCTCGGTCTGCGCCGCCTGCAGCGCGCTGCGGCGCTCGAGCGCATGGGCATAGGCCGAGAGCGCGGTCTCGGTCTCCTGCAGCGCGCCGAGCACGGTGCCGTCGAAGGTCGCCAGCGCGGCCTGGGTGTCGGCCTCCGCCGCGGCGATGCGGGCGCGTGCCGGTTCGGGATTGACCGCCCAGTTGATCAGTCCGCCGAGCAGCCAGCGGAGCGGCCCGCCCGTGAAGATGTCGCCGACATTGTTGCCAGTCGACCCGACCGATCCGCCGAGGCTGATCTTCGGATAAAGGTCGGCAGTGGCGACGCCGATCCGCGCGGTGTTCGCGGCGAGGCGGCGCTCCGCGGCGCGGATGTCCGGGCGGCGGGCGAGCAATGCCGCACCATCGCCGACCGGGATCGGCTGGTTCAGGCGAAGCGTCTCGCTTCGCGCCCGCGCCGTATCGGGCAGATCAGCCGGCGCGCGTCCGGTGAGCGTGGCGAGGCGGAACAAGGCCGCGTCGCGCTCGGCCGCCAACGCGGGGACTTCGGCCTGACGCTGGTTGCGCAGCGCACCGATCCGCGCCGTATCGAGCCGCGTCGCGAGACCGACGCCGCGGCGGCGCTCGGTCAGGTCGATCGACTGGTCGAGCAACTTCACGATGCGCTCGGCGACCGCGAGTCGCTCGGCGGCGGAGGCGGCGTCGGCATAGGCGCGCGCCGTCTCGGCGGCGACGATCACGCGGACTGCGTCGGCATCGGCCTCGGCAGCGGCGAGATCGCCGCGGCCCGCCTCGACGTTACGCGAAACGCGGCCGAACAGGTCGACTTCGTAGGAGACGTCGAGCCCGGCATCGATCTGCCAATCCTCGCGCGGGGCACCGGCGGGGCGCTGGCTCTCGGGCAGGCGGCCGTAATTCGCGCCGGCGCTGACGCCCGCCTGCGGCAACCGGTCGGCTTTCGCGCCGCGCAGCACGGCGCGCGCGCGGGCAATGCGGGCGACTGCGACGCGGACATCGGTATTGGCGGCGAGCGCGTCGGTGACGAGCTGGTCGAGCACCGGATCGTTATAGAGGCGCCACCAATCGCCCTTGACCGGCTCGGCGGTGACCGCGGTGCTGGCCGCGACGAAATTGCCGGAAGCGGCCTGGGGATGGACCGGTGCGACATAATCGGGACCGGCTGCGCAGGCGGCTAGGGCAAGCGCGGAGACGGCGGCGAGGAGATTGCGATAGGTCATTTCATTTCCTCCTGCGCGTCCCCCCGGCTTTCGCCGGAGGGACGGCTGGTGATTACTCAGCCGGCTGCAGTGCCGGCTCGTGGCCGCCCGTGGATCCACGCCGCCTGCGCGCGAGACGCTGTCCAAGCCCGCGGCAGACGACGTAGAAGGTTGGGGTGAAGAGCAGGCCGAACGCGGTCACGCCCATCATCCCGAAGAACACCGCAGTGCCCAGCGCCTGGCGGAGCTCGGCCCCTGCCCCGCTCGCGATCAGCAGCGGCACCGCGCCGAGGATGAAGGCGAACGACGTCATCAGGATCGGCCGCAGGCGGTCACGCGCGGCACGCACCGCGGCTTCCACCGGCGATAGCCCGTCCTGTGCCTCGGCCTGCTGCGCGAACTCGACCACGAGGATCGCATTCTTGGCGGCGAGCGCGATCAGCACGACCAGCCCGATCTGGGTGAGCACGTTGTTGTCCATGCCGCGCAGGTTCACCCCGGCCATGGCCGCGAGCAGACACATCGGCACGATCAGGATGATCGCGAGCGGCAGGGTCAGGCTCTCATATTGCGCGGCGAGCACGAGGAAGACGAACAATACGGCCAGTCCGAATACGAGGCCCGCGGTGCTTCCCGCCATCTTCTGCTGATAGGCAATGCCGGTCCATTCGGCGTCGTAGCCGGGGGGCAATTGGCTGGCGATCTTCTCCATCGAGTCGAGCGACGCACCCGAGCTGTAGCCGGGGGCGGTGTCGCCATCGACCTCGACCGCAGGGAACAGGTTGTAGCGCGTGACGCGATACGGCCCGGTCTTGTTCTCGAAGGTCGACACCGAACCGATCGGCACCATCGCGCCGGAGTTCGAGCGGGTCTTCAGATTGGCGATGTCCGCCTCGGTCGCCCGGAACGGCGCATCGGCCTGCGCGGTGACGCGATAGGTGCGGCCGAGCATGTTGAAGTCGTTGACGAAGGTCGAGCCGAGATAGACGTTGAGCGCCTCGAACACGCGTTCCGGCGGCACGCCCAGCAGGTTTGCCTTGCGCCGGTCGATGTCGGCGAAGACGCGGGGGGTGGAGGTGTTGAAGAAGGTATAGATCTGCTTGAGGCCAGGGGTCTGGTTGGCCTGGCCGATCAGCCCGAACGCGGTCTTGCCGAGATTCTCATAGCCATGCTCGCCGCGGTCCTCGACCATCATCCGATAGCCGCCGGCCGAGCCGATGCCCTGGATGAGCGGTGGCGGGACGACGAGCAGCATCGCCTCGTTGATGTCCGCGGTGCGCGCACGCGCCTCGTTCATGATGTCGGCGTAGTTGACGCCGAGCTTCTTGCGCTCCTCGAACGAGAGCAACGGCACATAAGCGGCGGCCGAATTCGGGGCGAGCGTCTGCGACGGACCGTCGAAGCCGGCGAGCATCACCGAGCCCTTGACGCCCTTGATCGGCAGGATGCGCGCGACGACCTTGCGCATCACTTCGTCGGTGCGCTCGAGCGACGAGCCCGGCGGCAGCTGGATGACGGTGAGGAAGTATCCCTGGTCCTGCGCCGGGATGAAGCCGACCGGCGTCACCCAGAAGGTCGCGACGGTCGCGGCGATGAGGCCGGCATAGACGACCATCATCCGCTTCGGCCGGGTGACCAAAGCGCGGGTGAGGCGCGAATAGCCCTCGCTCATCCGCTCGAAGCCGCGATTGAAGGCGTCGGCGCCGCGGCGCACGACGCGCGAGATCGGACCCTTGGGCTCGCCCTCATGCCCCTTGAGCAGCAGCCCGGCGAGTGCGGGCGACAGGGTCAGCGAGACGAGCAGCGAAATCGCCGTCGCCGCCGAGATGGTCACTGCGAACTGCTTGTAGAAGGCGCCCGACAGACCGTTGAGGAACAGGGTCGGCAGGAACACTGCAAGCAGCACGAGGACGATCGCGACTAGTGCGCTCGACACTTCGTCCATCGAAGTGCGCGCCGCCTCGAGCGAGGACATGCCCTTGGCGAGGTTGCGCTCGACATTCTCGACCACGACGATTGCGTCGTCGACGACGATGCCGATCGCCAGCACCAGGCCGAACAGCGAGAGGTTGTTGAGCGAGTAGCCGAGCGGCAGCAGCACCGCCATCGTGCCGATCAGCGATACGGGAATCGCCACCACCGGGATGATCGCCGCGCGCCATTTCTGGAGGAAGACGATCACCACCAGCACGACGAGCAGGATCGCCTCGCCCAGCGTGTGATAGACCGCGTCGATCGACTGGGAGATGAACTCGGTCGGGTTGTAGATGACGCGATACTCGAGGCCCTTGGGGAAGTTCTTCGACATCGCCTTGAGCTCGTTCTCGACCGCCGTCGCCGAAGCGAGCGCGTTCGAGCCCGGGCGCTGGAAGACGCCGAGGATCACGGTGGGCTGGTTGGAGAGATAGGTGTTGGAGGAATAGTCGGCGGCGCCCAATTCGACCCGCGCGACGTCGCTGACACGGACCTGACGGCCGTCGGCGTCGGTGCGGATCACGACCTGCCCGAACTCGGCCGGGTCCTTGAGGCGCCCCTGGGTCTCGATATTGAGCTGGAAGGCGTTGCCGCTGGGGGTGGAGCCCGGCTGGCCGAGCGTGCCCGCGGCGACCTGGATGTTCTGCGAACGCAGCGCCTGGACGATGTCGCCGGCGGTCAGGTCGAGCGCGGCGGCGCGGCCGGGATCGATCCACACGCGCATCGCATAGTCGCGCGCGCCGAACATGCGGACGTCGCCGACGCCTTCGATGCGCGCCAGCCGGTCCTTGACCTGGGTCAGCGCGTAATTCGAGATGTAGCTGCGATCGACCGAATTGTCGGGCGAGATCAGATTGACCACCATCAGGAAGTCCGGGGTGGTCTTGCGCGTCACCACGCCGAGCCGCTGGACTTCCTCGGGCAAGCGCGGGATCGCGACCGCGACGCGGTTCTGCACCAGCACCTGCGCGGCATCGAGATCGGTGCCCGACTTGAAGGTGACGGTGATCGTGACATTGCCATCGCCGGTCGATTGCGACGACTGGTAGAGCATGTCGTCGACGCCGTTGATTTCCTGCTCGATCGGCGCGGCCACCGTTTCGGCGACCGTCTCGGCCGAGGCGCCGGGATAGCCGGCGGTAACCGTCACCGTCGGGGGCACGATGTCCGGATATTGCGAGATCGGCAGCGCGAGATAGGCGATCGCGCCGATGATCGTGATGACGACCGAGATGACCGCCGCGAAGATCGGGCGCGTGATGAAGAAGCGTGAGAGGCGCATGGGCCTACTCCTCGTGAGAGGGTTCTATGAAGCTTGAGCCAGTCCAGTTCCCCGGCGAAGGCCGGGGCCCAGTTGCAATGCCGTTCGAGAGGATAGCCTCCGCTCGCCGGGACCGTCGAACCTGGGCCCCGGTCTTCGCCGGGGAACAGATCTGGATCGAACGCTATTTGGGTCCTGCCGCCGGGCTCTTGGGGACCGCCCGGCGGCAGGTCGGTCAGCGAGCGAAGGTGGCTTCGCCCGTGACCGGAGCCGATACGACCGGCGCTGCGGCCACTGCCTGCGGCTCGATCTTGCCCGGCTTGACCTGGACCTTGGTGCCCGGCGGCACGACCTGCGCACCGGCGAGAACGACGCGGTCCTGCGGCGCGAGACCCGCACGGACGACGCGAAGCCCGTCGACCACCGGCCCGACCGTCACCGGTTTGGGCTGGAGCGTGCCGTCCTTGCCGACGGTCATCACGATCTTGCGCGCCTGGTCAGTCGACAGCGCCGAGTCCGGAATCAGCAGCGCCTGCGTGGTGCCGCCTGCCGAAAGCCGCATGTTGCCGAACATGCCGGGAGTGAGGAACATCCCCGGATTGCGCAGCACCGCGCGGCCGCGGATCGTTCCCGAGCGCGGATCGAGCCCGTTATCGGTGAAGTCGAGCCCGCCCTTCCAGCGATAGTCGGTCTCGTCCTGCAGCCGGATCTCGACCGGCGACTGGGCGCCGCCCGCCGCCGCGGCACGCTTGGCCTTGAGGAACAGCGCCTCCGATCCGTCGAAGCTGAAATAGATCGGATCGAGCGCGTTGATCGTCGTGAGCAGCGACCCCGCCGCCCCTTCGCCCGCTGCGACCAGATTGCCGGCATCGACCTTGCGGTCAGAGATGCGGCCGGCGATCGGGGCGCGGACCTGCGTGAACTCGACATCGAGTGCACGCGCGCGGACCCGTGCCTGGGCCGCGGCGACCGAGGCATTGGCCGCACGGACCCGCGCCTGGAGCCGCTCGACATCGCTCTTGGATACCGCTTCCGCCGCGACCAGCCGCTCGGCGCGGCCGAGATCGGAACGGGCGAGCGCGAGATCACTCTGCGCGGTGGCGAGACCCGCACGTGCCTCGGCCAGCGCCGCGGCGAGCGGACGCGCATCGAGCGTGAAGAGCAACTGGCCCTTCTGGACGATCGCGCCGTCGGTGAAGTGGATACCGACGACCTGCCCCGAGACGCGCGGACGCACCTCCACGCTGCGGCTCGCCTCGAAGCGGCCGACATAATCGTCCCACTCGTTGATCTGGCGGACCAAAGGCTGGGCGACGGTGACGGTGGGCGGCGGCGGCGCGGCGAGCGCAGGCGCCTGCCGATTGGCGAGCCCCATGCCGCCGGCGATGAGCAGAACCGGCAGCGCGACGAGCGCGCCCTTCTGCCAGAGCGGGCGACGCTTCGGCTGCGCCCCCGGCTCGTTCTGGTCGGGCTCCGCCGACTCGATACGCGTGACCATGTTCATGCACGATTTCCCTGATTCAGGGCTGCCCGGCCCCGGCTGATGCTGGCGAGCAGCGTTTCATATTGTTCGAGCGAAAAGCCCGCCTCGTGGAAGGCGCGGATCGCGGCGCGCGGCACGGTGTAACCCCGGTGCCAGGCGTGGACTGCGAGGCGGCGAAGCGCCTCGAGACGGGTGTCGGCGAGCGCGGGATTGGGCCGCTGACCGCCGAAGATCATCGTGAGCGCCGTGGCAAGCTTGCCCGGCTTTTCGAGCGACGAGAGCCGATCGTTCTGCGCGATCGCCACGACCTGCCATTCGAGCGCGGAGAAGCCGGTCTCGGTGCGTGGTGCGGCGATCATGTCGGCGGGCATTGCGACCGGGCTTCCCTCGAGCGCGGAAAAGTTGAGATAGGCCATGGTTGTTCTCCCTTCTGGCCGGCGGCGGACGCACCGCTCCCCTGCCCGCGACACAGGGCCACGGGATCACCGGCGAATGTTGTCGCAAAGGCAGCCGTCATCGTCCGGGCAAACACGCCCGGGCCAGGATGGCTAAGCCTGGAAACTGGATCGGCGCGCGAAGCGCCGGTGGTTCAGGCCGTGGCCCGATCCCGCTGGTGGCAAGGCTGACGCATAGGCAGCTCCTTCGTCTGGTCCCGTTGTCGAAGGTGACTTCTCACTTCCATACCGACTGGTATAGAAATCGTGCTGCGATGCGTCAAGGGCTTTCTATACTGGTTGGTATTTTTATTGTCGAGGGGCGAAATGCGAGGGGCTGGCTCACCCCGCCAAGGCCGCCGCGACCCCGGCACGGTTCGCCCGGCGCCATTTGCCGGGCGCCAGTCCGATATGGCGCGAGAAGACGCGCGTGAAATGGCTCTGGTCCGAAAAACCGCAGGCCGCGGCGATTTCCGCCAGCGACAGATCGGACTCGCGCAGCAGCGTCACGGCGCGCGCGATGCGCTGGCGGATGAACCAGTGATAAGGCGACGTGCCGACAGTGTTGACGAAGCCTTTGATGAAATGATTGACCGACACGCCGAGCGGCCCTGCCACTTCGGCGAGCAGCAGCGGACGGTCGGTCTGATTGAGCATCAAATCGGTCGCCAGTTTGACCTGCCAGGGCGCGAGTTGTGCACGATCGCCCGCGCGGCGTTGCCGCGGCAGGCTCGGCGGCAGGTCACAGGGCGCGCTCGACCCACTCGCGGCCCCTTCGAAGTCGAAGATGGGACTGCCTTCCATACGCACCCCGCCCGTTCTCGCCTCGCACCAGGGACGCGCGTCCCTGGCAAGCCGCAGGCACGACTTCACCGTCGCCGAGTCAAAGGCCTCGACGCCGAAGTCCTGTCGCTGCTTGCTATCAGGATGACACCGCGAGACCGGCGAGGTGGCAGAACGAACACCGCAAATCGCGCTCGACGCGTCGCACTTGCGCAACCGCGCGTCGGATTGCGCCTGCTCAGCCTCGCACGGGCGCGGCGGCGTCGAGCTTCACCTTGCAGGATCCGGTATAGAGTTGCGCGAGATCGTAGGTGACTGCATCGTTGGCATTGGCGACGAAGATGTCGGCAGTGCCGGTGCGTGGGTCCGCGCCGGTGATCACCACCAGCTTGACCGCGGTGTCGCTGATCGGCGCGGTCATCTCGACGCGCTCGGGCCAGAGGTCGACGACGCGCTCGAAGCGCAGCGACGGCGATGCCAGGCCGTCCGGGTCCGCGACGATCCGCGTACGCGGATCGACTGGCTCGGGCGGCCGCGGCGCCTGGGGCGGCGGCGTCGTCCGCACCGGGATCGGCGGCAGGAAGAGCCCGAGCCGATAGTGCCCGGCGAACTTGTAGTCCGTGACCTTCTGGTCCTTGTCGGGGTCGAAATTGGTGATCCGCCCGAGCGCGCAATCGAGCTGCCGCGCGGGCAGCAATCCGGGCGCAGCCTGCGCGGTGATCTCGGCGGACGGAGGCTTGGCGGCATGCTCGCCACGCAGCGCCGCCACCGAAGCCACACCAGCGGCCGCCAGCATTCCGGCCAGCGCAAGCTTTGCGATCACGGGCCAGCCTCCTCAACTGTCATTTGATCCGTCAGCGCGCGAAGGCGAGGCCTTTTCGTCTCCGACAGCTGTAGTTCGCGCGATAAACCGACAATATTGCATCGATGTTACTCAAATCACCGAGAACCTATTAAACAATATTGTCCCAATAACATGATATACACTTATGAGCCCAACATTGTTCTGTGACTTATCACAAAAGACGGGGACTCGATGCCAGCCTGGCGGAAAGCGCGAGCGAACAGCACAGTGCTGCGCGTGGGGTCGTTGCTGGCGCTGATCGCCGTTCCTGCCGCGCCTGCCGAAGCGCAATCCGTGTCCCCACCGCTGGTCGAGGATCGTGCCCGCGCGCTCGACTGCATGACGCTCGCGGTAGCCTATGAGGCCGGGTACGAGACAGTGGAAGGCCGCGCCGCGGTCGCCGAAGTGATCCTCAATCGCGTCCGCGACCCGCGCTTTCCCAAATCGGTGTGCGGCGTCGTCTTCGCCGGATCGACCCGGCGCACCGGCTGCCAGTTCACCTTCACCTGTGACGGATCGCTGCGCCGCCCGCTCCCCGCCGCGGTGCTGCTCGGCGCGCGAACGATCGCCGAGCAGGCGCTCGACGGGCTCGCCCAACCGCGCGTCGCCGGCGCCACGCATTATCACGCCGATTATGTCAGCCCCTATTGGGCACCGAGCCTGGTGCGCACCGCCAAGATCGGCGCGCATATCTTCTATCGCAGCGCCGCGTCAGGTGCGGCGGTGCCCGGCGGCGCGTTGATCGCGCCTGCTGCGCCCGCTCCCGTCGTGCCCAAGCTCGAACCCGCGCCGCCCTTCGCGCCCTGGGGCCTGCGCGTCGAGACGCCGCCGCCCGATCCGGCTCATTCGTAGGCGCGAATCCGGTAAGGCTCGCTGTCGACGCCGGTGAGCTCAAGCGTGACGCTGCGACGCGCACGCGCGCCGTCGGGCAATGTCGCCTCGACGGTGATCACCAGCGGTCGCCCGATCAGCGTCGGCACGTCGGCAAAGGCGATCGCGGTCGTCTGCCCCGCCGCCTCGCGCGACCGGTCGAGCGCGGCCGGCCCGTCCTCGCCGCCTTTGTCCATCACTGCCAACGCGCGCGCATCGGCGAAGCGCGGGTCGAAGAAGCTGCGCGCGCCCGAGTTGCTCGTGGCGATCGTCTTGATCCGCGCCACCGTCGCCGCATCGAAACCGCGCACCGCGCCGAGTTCGTCGATCGTCGCCAGGAATCCGTTTGCCGGGGCGATGCCGCGCGCGGCGTAATAGCCGCGTTCGGCGCCGTCCCGGCGGACCATGTCGTCGTCATCGCGCCAGTCGAGCAGCGAGTCGCGCGCAATCGCCAGCCGCTCGCCGCCCAGCCCGGCCGTCTCGAGCAGGCGAGTCACTTCGGTCTCGCTCAGCATGTTGAGCGGGACCTTGCCACGATCGTCCTGGACGCGGATCCGCAGCCGCGCATCGCCAAAGGTTTGATCGTGGACCCGGCCGTCGATCGGCCAGCGATCGGTGACGTCGCGGGCGAGCAGCCCCTGCAGCGCCAGCGCGATCCCTGCATCTGCCGCGGCGCGGGTCTGGAGCGCGGCCTGCTCGGCACCGACGTCCGCCAGCGACATCCGCGTCGCGCCGAGCAGGGTCAGCGCCATCGCCGCGAACACCGCGATGCTGGCGACCGCGGCGACCAGCGCATAGCCTTCCTCATCGCCACGCGGTTTCACGGGATGCGGCCCTGGGTCTTGAACGGCTCGAGCGTGCGCAGCTTGGCGCGCAGTTCCTCGGTCACCGCGCGGCCGTCATCGGGCGTGCGGATCACGTGCGGCTTGAGCAGCACGATCAGCTCGGTGCGGTTCTGGGTATTGTTATGGTTGCCGAACAGCGCCCCGACCACGGGGAGCCGCGACAGCAGCGGGATGCCGTTCTTGCCGAAGGTCTTGGCGTCGCGGAACAGCCCGCCCAGCGCGATCACCTGCCCGTCCTGCACTGCCACCGATGTCGAGATGCGCCGCGTCGAGATCGTCGGCGATGCGATCGTGCCGGTGCGTGCCGCACCGAGTGCCACATCGCTGACTTCCTGCGACACGTCGAGCAGCACCAGCCCGTTGGCGTTGACCCGCGGGGTGACCTTGAGGATCACCCCGGTGTCGCGATATTCGATCGAATTGACGATCGGCGCGTCGGGATTCTCGACGCTCACCGCGTTGCCCGACGAGATCGGCACCTGGTCGCCGACCTGGAGCGCCGCGGTCTGGTTGTTGAGCGTGACCAGCTTGGGCGCCGAGATCACCTTGAGGTTGGTGCGCTGCTCGAGCGCGTTGAGCGTCGCGGCGATGTCGCTGCCCGAGAGGAAATAGGAGAAACCGGGCAGGTTGCGCGTCGGGCTGGGGGTGGTGCCCTCGCCGAGGGTGAAGTTGCTGCTGCCGGTCAGCCAGTTCCACTGGACGCCGTAGCGCAACGTGTCGGTGAGCGTCACTTCGGTGATCGCCGCCTCGATCATCACCTGGAGCGGCGGCAGGTCGAGCTTGCGCAGTGCGTCCTCGACCACGGCATAGTCGCGCGGGCTGGCATAGACCACGACCGCGTTGTTGACGTCGTCGGCAGTGAGCTGCGCACTGCCTTCCGCCGCGCCGGTCGCGGGCTCGGGGGTTGCCGCTGCCGGGCGCGTCGCCGCGTCGCCGGTCGCGGGCTTGGCGGCAGCGTTCGCCGGTCGCGCGGGCTCGGTCGGCGCGAACGGATCGACATCCCCGCCCGCATCGCCGCCGCCATTGCCGAACGCGCGGTTGAGCGTGCGGGCGAGATCGCGCGCGCGCCCGTTCTGGACGCGGTAGACGAAGATCCGCTTCTCGGCGCTCTCGCCTTCGCGATCGAGCACCTCGATCCAGCGGCGGACATCCTCGATATATTGGCGCTGCGCGGTCACGGCGAGGATGCCGTTCAAGCGCTCCATCGCGATCAGCCGCACCAGCCCGCGCGTCGGCGCGTCGGGGGCGTTGATCAGTTTCTCGAGCTCGGGGACGATCAGCCGGCTGTCGGTGCGCTGGGGCACGAACAAGGCGAAGCTCATGTTGCGCAGCCAGTTTACGTCGAACTGGCGGACGAGGTCGCGTGCGCTCTGGCGCTGCCCGGTGGTGCCGGCAATGGTGATGCGGTTGCCGCCGGGATCGACCGCGGTGACCACGCCCGGCAGCACGCCGTCCAGGATCTTGCGCAATTCGGCGGCATTGATGAATTCGAGCGCGATCGCCTCGGTGCCGAAGCCGACCGCGTCCGGCCCGACCGGGGCCTGCGCCGCGGCCATCGGGCGCACGAGATAGCCCTGCCCCGCCGGTACCAGCGCGAGGTTCGCCGCGCGTAGCGCGCTCTCGAACAGCCCGATCACTTCGGAGCGCGCCACGCCGCCCGGGGTCACCAGCGAGACCTGGCCGTTGGCCGCCGGATCGACTTCGACCGCCACGCCGGTCGCCGCCTGCACCGCCGCCGCCGCCGCGCGGACATCGGCATTGGGCAAGGTCAGCGAGACATCGCCCTTGCGCGGCGGCCGCGCCGGGCGCGCCGCGCCCTGCGGCACCGGCGCCTCGCCGCCGACGATGCTCGATCGCAGCTCGGGCGCGGCACGCTCGGCCTCGGCGACGATCGCGGGCGGCGTCGGCATCTCGACCGGCCGCACCGGCCCCGGCCCGCTGCACCCCCCGGCGGCAAGCGCCGCTGCCGCGATTCCCTGGCTCAACCGCGTCCGCGCGTTCATTGCTCGCCTCCGCTCGTCTGCGGCACTGCCGCCGCCCCCACCTTGCCGCCGAAGCGCACCGTCGTCCGCGCGCCGCCGCGCACCAGCAGCGCCTCGCTTGCGCCGAGCGCATGCAGCCGCCACCCCTCGATTCGTCCGCCTATGCCGACGCGCTCGACCCGTCCGTCGGGGCGCTGGACCATGGCGAAGGCCGAGCGCCCCACCCGCACCGCCCCGACCAACGTCGCGGCCGGGGCCGCGGCGGCCGCGGCCGATGACGCCGCCGCCGGCGGCTGCGGGACGAACAAGGATCGCAGCGGCCCGGCATCGGCGCGCGGCATCGCGGGCAGCCCGGCGAGGCGCGTCTCCCCGCCCCGCACCGGGCCGGCATCGGGCAGCTCGAGCGGATCGGGCACGAGCAGTTGAAACGCCAGCGCAGCCCCCAGGACGGTGGCCAGGAGCAGCGGCACCGCCGCGCTGCTATCGAGCGCGGGCAAGCGGGATCGAAGCTTCAATCTGCACCTCCAGGGCGGAAGGCTGGCCGCTGACCAGCGCAGTGTCGGCACCGACGGTGAGGCTGTCGATGATCAGGTAAGGCGGCGCATCCTGCAGCCGGGCCAGCGTCGCGGCGAGCTGCGCCTGGCTCATCCGCGCAGTGGCGCGGGCCTGCGCCCAGCCCGCCCGGCCCTCGCCATCGGCGCCTTCGCGGAACACCCCGCCGCTCTCCTCGATCGCGCGCTGGAGCCGGCCCTTGAGCGCCTCGCGCCCCGCCTCGGCGCTCTGCGTGTCTAGGACGAACCCGGTGGTCGCGGCGCGCGCGCGCTCGGCCTGGCGGCGCAACCGCGGGATCGCGCCGATCGTGCCGACATTGTGCGCATAGAGCTGCATCAGTTGCTCGCGGCGCTCGGCACGCGCGGCAAACCCCGCCATGACCGGCGCGACCAAAACAAAATTGACCAACGCCAGCACCGCGGTGAGCAGCAGCAGCGCCACCAGCCGGCGTTCGCGCGCGGACAAGGGCCGGATCATCGCGGCACCCTGCGCGCCGAGACGTCGAACGGATCGCCGATCGGCGAAGCCGCCTGCGCGTCGGCCGCCTCGCTGCGCACTTCCGCGAAGCGCCCCGAGCGGCGCAGCGCGGTCGCGATATCGCTGCTTGCTGGACGATAGCCGGCGAGCCGCACCGTCGCCCCGTCCCAGGTGTAGCGCTGGAGCCAGGCTCCCTCGGGTAGCGCGCCGGCGACATCGGCGAGCGTGCCGAGCGCATCGTGCTGCCGCCGCAGCGCGAGCGACCGGGCGACGAGCGCGCGATCGCGCTGGGCTCGGCCGGTGATCGTCTGCGCCACCGCAACCGCCGGCCGCTGCTCCTCGACCAGCGCCTCGAGTTCGGCGACGCGCGCTGAATCGCGCCAGATCCACACGCCCAAATTGAGCAGCACCAGCCCCGCGACGAGCCCCCACAACCACGGCGCCGCGCTGCGCGCCGGCGCGAGCAGCCCCGCACGCCGCATCGCCGGCGCGAAATCGAGCGGCGGGTCGTCGAGCGCGACTCGCACCGCGACGATCTTCGCGGCACCGATCGCCAACGCGATCGCCCGCGCCTGCTCAATCGGCAGTCCGGCGACCTCTACCATCACGCGTCCCGCGCCGGCCTCCCCGGTGCGCCGTGCCGCGAGCAGCACCTCGCCCGCGGGAAACGGGAACAAGGTCTCCGCCTCGAGCGCGAGCATCTCACGCAAATCGCGCTCGCCGACCCGCGGCCGCGCGATCCGGCGCGTCAGGCACAGGCGCGCCGGGATTGCCACCATCGCCCGCATCCCCGGCCGCGCGCCCGGCAACGCGCCGTCCGCATAGTCGAGCCGCTTGAGCCTGCGCCCCGGCGCTCGGCGGAAACGCGCCGGCACGGTCCCGACAAGCTCCTCCACCCACCAGCGCCAGCCCGAGACGAGCATCCGCCCGAGCGTCTGCATGTCGGCGTCGAGGATGCCACGCCCGCTCATCCGACGGCCTTGCAGCCGCCGGTCAGCGGGTCGACCGGGCAATTTGCGTCAGGCGCGACGCCCGGCCGGACGATCAGGTCGGGCCAACGCCGCGTGTCGCCCGCGGGAAACTCGACATGGATCCGCACCAGCGCCGGCGGCTGCGGCCGATCCCACCAGCGCGACTGCCACCCCGGCTGCGGATTGCCCGGCACGGTGCCGTAATAATGGATCGACAGCAGCGCGGTGCCGGTCAGCAACGGCACCGGCGTCCAGCCGGCCAGCCCACGCGCGCTCAAATCCAGATCGGGCTTGCGCGTGCTCGCGGTGAACAAGGTCAGCGTGCCCGTCGCGGTGCGGAGCAGACGATAATATTGCAGCGCGTCGGGCGCGGCCCGATCCGCCGGCGGCGCTACGAAGCGCAGCACGCCCTCCTCGCCGCGCAAGTCGACGATCGGCGTGAGCGCATCGGTCCGCATCACCGGGCGCAGCCGCTCGATCGTGCGGCGCAGGACCCGCTGCGCCGCGACGACTTCCTCGAGATCGCCGCTGCGCAGCCGCTCGCGCTTGGCGACAACCCCCGCCAGCTGCAGCCCGGCGAGCAGCAGCGCCGCCGCCATTCCCATCAGACTCAGCCCGACGAGCAATTCGACCAAGGTGAATCCGCTGGATGCGAGCGGCGGCGCGCGGCGCGAAGGAACGGGCGTGACCATTGGTCAGCGCTTCAGCCGCAGCGTCTGGACGCTCGCCAGCCGGCGCCCGCGCTCGGCCACTTCGATCCGCACCAGTTCGAGCGGCGGACCACTCGCGCGCGCGCCGCCGCCGCGTGGCTGGCGCGTCACGCGCCAGTCGAGGCCGTGCCAGCTTCCCGCCTCGCCGCGGGCGCTCAGCGGCATAGGCACCTGCGCCTGGTCGAGCAGCGATTGCGCGAGCATCACCGCCTCGCGCCGCCGCGCCAGGCTCTGGCCCATGAAGCCGCTGACCCCGACGCTGTCGAAGAACAATCCGGTCATTGCCGCGATCACCGCCAGCGACACCAGCGCCTCGACCAGGCTGAACCCCTCGGCGCGGCGCCGGCTCATTGCGCGCGCTCGATCCGGCCGGTTGCCGCGTCGATCGTCCAGCCGCGGCGGCGCACGCCATCGACGAGCGTCACGCTCCCGCCCTCGGCGCTGCCGTCGGCGTGGAAGCGGATGCCGCGCGCCGGCCCCGCGATCGTGCAGTTATCGCTCACGCGGCTCTCCGTGCCCGCGAACGCGAAGCCATGGCCGTCACGGGCGATGTCGAAGCGGATTCCGGCCTCGCCGCGGAACGCCGCGGCGCGCGCCGATCGCAGCCCGAGCTCGACCTGCATCGCCGCGTCGGCAAAGTCCTGGCCGCGCATCGCCTTTTCCACCGCCGGGAACGCAATGCCCGACAGCAAGGCGAGGATCGCCAGCACGACGAGCATCTCGAGCAGCGTGAAGCCGCCATCCTGCGCGCGCCTACCAATTGCCGACATCCCGCGCCTCGCCGGTGCCGCCCGGTGCGCCGTCAGATCCGAGCGAGAAGACATCAACCTCGCCATGCTCTCCCGGCACGCGCAGCAGATAGGGCCGCGACCAGGGATCG
Organism: Sphingomonas sp. FW306-1B-B10E; assembly: GCF_058782005.1. NCBI lineage: Bacteria > Pseudomonadati > Pseudomonadota > Alphaproteobacteria > Sphingomonadales > Sphingomonadaceae > Sphingomonas > Sphingomonas sp. FW306-1B-B10E. Next base: position 58,517 of record NZ_JBYSXG010000019.1, on the reverse strand, counting down.
ATGATCGCCTTGGCCTCGGGGAGATAAGGGCCGTTCCAATTGGGCACGTTGGCCGGCGCCTTGAGCAGCGCGTTGAGCCCCTCCTCCTGAGTCGGGTAGCGCGATGCGTCGAGCTTGAAGAGATTGAGCGCGGCGGCGACGTTCTTCGCCTGGACCCGTGCGGTCTGGGTCTTCGAGCTGTCGAGATATTTGATCACCTGCGGCCCGACGATCGCCGCGAGCAGTCCCAGGATAGCCAGCACCACCAGCAATTCCAGCAGGGTGAAGCCAGTATCGTCCGCGTCTTTCCTCATGATGCCACCGCCAGATCGTTGAAGCCAAGGATTGCCGACATGATCGCGGCGATGATCGACGCCACCGTCGCGCCGAGCACCACGGTGATCGCCGGAGTCAGGATGCCGATCAGCCGCTCGATGCGGGTACGGATGTCGCGTTCTAGAACGTCGGCGAGCCGCGTCAGCATCATGCCGAGCTGCGACGTTTCCTCGCCGGTGCGCAGAAAGCCGATCGCCAGCCGCGGCAGCACCCCGGCGGCGGCGAGCGGCGCGGTCAGCCCGCCACCTTTCTTCACGCCGTCGGCGACCTCGGCGACGGCGCGCGCCAGGACCTGGTTCGATAGCGTGCGCTGCGCGAGCAGCACTGCGGCGGGAAGCGAGACCTCGCCTTCGATCAGCGCGCCCAGCGTGCGGGCGAAGCGCGCAGTGTCGACGCGCCGCACCAGCTCGCCGAGCAAGGGCAATCGCAGTACGACGCGGTCGCGCGCCAACCGCACCCCCGGCTGCCGCCCCGCCATCGCCGCGGCCGCAGTCGCCAGCGCGATGCCGAGCAGCAGCAACAGCCCATGCTCGCGCAGCAGCCGGCTCGCTTGCATCACCACCACCGTCGCGGTCGGCAACGCCTGCGTGGTCGATTCGAACATGCTCTCGAACTGCGGGACGACGAACAGCAGCATCAGCAGCACGACGCCCACTGCAATCACCAGCAGCGCGATCGGATAGATCATCGACGAGACCACCAGCCGCCGCAGCTCGGCCTCCTGCTCGAGCGCGCCCGACAGCCGCGCGAGCGCCGCGCCCAGCCGGCCATTGGCCTCGCCCGCCTCGGCCATCGCCACCGATGCGGGCGCGAAGAGTTCGGGCTTGTCGGCCATCGCCTGCGACAGCGGCACGCCTTCGCGCACCTGGCGCAAGATCTCGGCGAGATGGCCGGCAACCGCCTTGTCCTCTACATTCTCGATCGAAAGCGCGAGCGCGCGGTCGAGCTGCAGCCCGGCATTGAGCAGCACCGCGAGCTCGGAGATCGTCGTCGCCGCGGCCAGCCGAGCGCCGCCGCGCAACCGGCGGGGGCGAGCCGGACGGCGCGGCGCGACCACCAGTTCGAGCGGCGTCGCACCGGTGCGGCGCAGGCTCGCCGCCGCCTGGGCAGTGTCCACGGCCTCGATCTCGCCCGCCAGCGACGATCCGTCGCGCGCGACCGCGCGGTAGCGGAAGCTCGCCATGGTCAGTCGCCCCTCGCCACGCGGAGCACTTCCTCGATCGTGGTCAGCCCCGCTCCGGCCTTGGCGACGCCATCCTCGGCGAGGCTGCGCATCCCGCCCGCGATGCCGGCCGCGACGATCTCGGCGGTGTCGGCGCGGTGGAGCACCAGCCGCGCGACCTGGTCGTCGACGCGGAGGAATTCGAGCAACGCGATCCGCCCGGCATAGCCGCTGCCGCCGCAGCGCGCGCAGCCCTCGGCGCGGTGGAGCCGGCGGATATGCTGCGCCGCCAGGATCGCCGCGAGCTCGTCGGGCACCCCGTCCGCGACATCGTACGGCACGCGGCAATCGGGGCAGAGCCGGCGCACCAGCCGCTGGGCGAGCACGCCGACCAGCACCGATCCCAGCAGGAACGGCTCGACGCCCATGTCGAGCAGCCGCGAGACCGCGCCCGCGGCGGTGTTGGTATGCAGGGTCGACAGGATCATGTGCCCGGTCAGTGCCGCCTGGACGGCGATCTGCGCGGTCTCGGTGTCGCGGATTTCACCGACCATCATCACGTCGGGATCCTGGCGGAGGAACGAGCGTAGTGCCGCGCCGAAGGTGAAGCCGATCACGGGGTTGACCTGGGTCTGGATCACGCCGGGCAGCCGGTATTCGATCGGATCCTCGACGGTCAGCAGCTTGCGCTCGGGCGTGTTGAGCTCGGCGAGCGCGGCGTAGAGCGTGGTGGTCTTGCCGCTGCCGGTGGGGCCGGTGACCAGCACGATGCCGTGCGGGCGCGCGACGGCCTCGCGGATTCGCCCGGCCAGCGTAGCGTCGAACCCGAGCGCGCCGAAATCGAGCGCGAGCTTCGAACGGTCGAGGATGCGCATCACCACGCTCTCGCCGTGAATCGAAGGCGCGGTCGCTACACGTAGATCGACTTCATGTCCCCGCACCGCAATCCGCAACCGCCCGTCCTGCGGCAGCCGGCGCTCGGCGATGTTGAGCCCCGCCATCACTTTGATCCGCGAGACCAGCGACGCGCGCATCGCCGGCGGCAGCCGCCCCGCATCGCGCAGCATCCCGTCAATGCGGAAGCGCACCGCGAGCCCGTCATCGTCGGGCTCGACATGGATATCGGAGGCGCGCTCGTCGGCGGCGCGGGCGATCATGCGATTGACCGCGCGGATCACCGGCGCGTCGCTCACCAGATCCTTCATCCGCTCGAGATCCTCGTCAGCGATCTCGACTTCCGCCTCGGCCTCTAGCGGCTGCGCGCGGTAGAGCCGCTCGATCGCGGCATCGATGTCGCTCGAGCGGGCGAGGACGCGCGTGACCGGGCGGCCGAACCGGAACCCCAGCGCCATCGTCACGAACTTGTCGAACGGGTCGCACACCGCGATGCGGACTTCGTCGGGTCCGGCTAGGATGGGCACTGCGCGGACGTCGCGCAGGAAGGCCGGCGAGAGCTCGGGACCCGCCGCTGCGGACGAGGGCATCGCCGCGGCATCGATCACACGCAGCCCAGTCGCCGCGCTCATCTCGGCCACCAGCCGGTCCTCGGACAGCAGCCCGAGCCGCGTGATGACTGCATCGAGTCGCTCGCCGGTCTCGAGCTCGATCAGCAATGCGCGCTGCAGCGCTTCCTCGGCGAGCAACCCACGCGATCGCAGCAACGTCGGGAGGTCGACCGGCACGGGCGCGGCACCGCCCTCCCCTGCGGGACCGCGCGCCGCATTGTGACAGGAACCTTCAATCCGTTCCGCCGCCTCGGTGATAGTTCCCACCATCGCCGCCTTTCCCTTGGCCGGACTTCCCACCGGGAGTCGCCTGATAATCGCCAACGAACAGGCTGGGCATAGCTGTGGTTTACTACAGTATAGTTTCAGATATATCGTTCTTTTGATTAGGGCGATATTTAGAAACCCGAAATTTGATCTTTCGTTTTTTTCGATATTTTGTCGAACTTTCGACGCTATCATAATTCTGTAATTACGACTCGATAGCAATATGTTGTCGGATCAACGTCGAGTCGCAACCGACCTTAGCAAAATCGATAATTGTACATTATCGATACGCAGTTTTGTGTTGAACACGTCAAGTATAGTTCATGACGCATCAAGCGATGCACGTCTGAAGCAAATGGGACTTTAACGGACCGATAGGCTTCGAACTGCGCCGCGCATCAACAAAAGGTCGTAATCAACGTCATCCCTGCGGATGGCGAAGGACGGACTGCGCCTAGACCAGACCGACACAGCACGGAAGCCCAAGTTCAGATCAACAGGAGACGAACATGAAGCGTTTCAACGTCATGCTTCTGGCGACGATCGCCAGCAGCGCCATGGCCACCGCGGCCTATGGCCAGAGCCTGCCCGCCCCTACCGACACCTATCTGCGCGGCGCCGGCGCCACGTCGATCCAGAACGTCGTCGTGCAGGAAACCAACTGCATCGGCGACCACCAGCAGCTCGGCGTCTCGACCGGTGCGCTGTCGACCGTTCCCGAGATGAACTTCGCTTCGCCGCCTTATTCGGTCGCGTTCAACTGCGACGAGACCGCCGCCGGCGGCCGCGAGATCCAGCACAACTTCGCGGCACGCTACATCGCGACCGGTTCGGGCTTCGGCCGTCAGGCCTGGCGCCTGAACAGCTACCAGTTCTCGGCGACCGTCCAGAACCCGTTCGTCAACAATGCGCTCGACACCACTGCCAGCTGGAGCCACGTCCAGTTCGCCTTCTCCGACGGCGGCGCTGCGCCTTCGGACATCCAGGCGTACAACAACGCCACGACGGGCGCGTCGACCTTCGGCGGCAAGCCGATCCAGTTCCCGAAGTACGTGCTCCCGGTCGGCGTGGCCTATGACCCGGTCTATGGCCGCGACACTAACCCGCTCGCACCGCAGGACTTCACCTTCCGCGTCACTTCGCCGCGCACCATCAACGGCGTCGCCGCGGGTGGCCTGCGGATGAGCCGCGACACCTATTGCAAGGTGTTCAACGGCGCGATCGTCAACTTCAACGACGCAGCGTTCACCGCCGACAATGGCGGCACTTCGCTGCGTGACGTCGACGACAGCACCACGCGCTGGAATGCCGACGGCGTTCCGGTCCGCCTCGTCGGCCGCATGGACCGTTCGGGCACGACCGACATCTTCACCCGCGCGCTCGCCGCACAGTGCAACATCTCCGGCCTGACCAACAAGTACGCCGTCAACGCCGAGACGCTGCCCTACGACCGTACCCCCGGCGCGAACGTGCCCGACTATAAGAACGTCCGTGCGGATACCGGCGCTTCGCCCAGCTCGACCCAGCCGGTTGCCGGCACGACCAACTCGATCGGCAACCAGTATTACGACGGCACCGGGATCGTCACGCTAACGCCTCCGGCGGGCTCGCAGACGGGCCTTCCGTCGAACCCGACGGGCGCGGCCGGCAGCGGTCTCTATCTGCTCGCCGACGGCAGCGGCCGCGTTCGTGACGCGATCCGCTTCGCACCGGACTATGCCTCGCCGACCGCGAGCAACGTCCTGCTCAACGGCAAGATCGGCTATATCGGTTCGGACTTCATCGCCGGCTCCGACTCGGCCGCATCGGCACCGCTGTTCGCCGCCGCGCTGCAGAACCCCAATGTCAGCGCCACCACCTGGGTGATGCCGGAGGGTCCGCAGGCCACGTCGGCCTTCGGCTCGATCACGCCGCCGGAATCGGACTCGGCGGGCGCATGGCAGACGGGCGACACCCGTTTGGTTCGCAATCCTGCAGGCGGCGCCAACATCGCTGCCACCCGCACCAATCCGCTCGCTTGGTATGACGTGATGTATGCAGCGGGCAGCACCCTCGCCGATCCGGGCGCGGGCTATCCGATCACCGGCACCGTGCAGTTCCTGGGTCACCAGTGCTACGCGACGAACAATCGCCGGAACATGGTCGAGTTCATTGGTCATAATCTGGGCGTCTACTCGAACGACGAGAACGGTGCCGCTCTACCCCAGAATGCAAACATGTTCATCGGCATCGGCGGCACGACCCCCGGCCTGCTCGATCGTTCGAACATCGGTGCGGTGCCGCTCGCATGGCGCAATGCCATCAGCCAGACCTTCCTCCGCAACTCGACCCAGGTCGATGCGGCTGGTGGCTCCACGGCATTGGGCACTCTGAATCTCTGGATCCAGAACAGCCCGAGCCGCGCTGCGACCACCACGACCAATGCAACGGTCTGCACCGGCCTCGCCGGCGCCTGAACCGATCGAAAGCTGCACGCAACTCGGCGGCCCTGGAGCAATCCAGGGCCGCTTTTTTCATGGCCTTCATGCGCAGCAAGACCGTCGAAAGGTCGTATATTCGCTAAAAGAAACGGGCCCCCCGCCCGGACCATCGCCCGGGCGGCCGCCATTTCATACGAGGATCGAAGTCAGGCGACGACGCGCAACTCGGGCGCCTGGCGAGTCCAGTTCGGAACGACCATCGCCAGGGTGACCTCGATCATCGCTGGCGCGGCCAGCTTCAGCGTCAGACCAGCGCTGCCGTTGGTCCAGCGCCACGCATGCTGTTCGTGCCGCTCGAGCGGGTAGAAGCCCTCAGCCAACCGTTCGTCCTCAAGCGCCATCGGCACGCCGTCGATGCGCAGTTCGGCGAGCGCGACGCCAAGCCGGCGGTCGTCGCCGAGACCCGGCATCATCTGGCCCAGCACGTTGCTGTTCGAGCGCAGCGTCAGCGCATCGACCGCCGGCGCCGCGAACCAGAAGCGGTTGCCCGCCTGATGCAGCGGCGCGATCTCCTGGCCTTCGGCGATCAGACGCAGCGCCGGGTCATCGGACTTGACCCAGCCCAGCGCCTCAGCCTGAGCGTGAAGCCGCTGCTGCACTTCCACCAATTGCGGCCCCGCTGCGACCATCGGGGCACATGCCTCGTCCCAACTCCGCGGATCGAGGCGACCATGCACTTCGGTGAATTCAGCCGCATTAGCGAAGCTGCTGCGGTTGCCGTCATCGAGATAGCTCTCGCACGGCAAGCCCTCGGCCAGGATCACGTCATGGCTGCCAAGCTCGACATGATAGTAGCGGACCTGCTCCACCTGCTCCTGGACGATGGTAGCGCCGTTGATCAGATATCCCGCCGGAATCAATACGCCGTCGACATAGATGGCATGGCCAGGCGAGACACGCAGGTCGCGCTCGGGCAGTCCCATACCGAACGCGTCGGCGCGAATGCACACCGGATGCACTTCCCACGGACGCGGGTGTCGGGAGGGATAATTTAGCGACATCGCGAGCCACTTTACAGAACGTACTGCTCCGGACAAAGTTTGCACCAAGTCATTCGCGCGCAGGCCTTCGATCGCAACTATACCGCGCGCAGTGGCTATACGCGTACCTGCCACGAAGCAAGCCAGCCCCTCCGCCTGAAAGGGAGCGGGATCGAATTCGAATGTCCCGTCTACTCGCGTATCGATAGGTAGTGCGCCAGTTGACCCTTGAGCTAGATAGAACGGATTTTGGCCAGTATTGATCGAATGGGCACCAGTACTGGTATCCACACTCACCGGCGTGATAAATATGCCCTTTTCATCTTGAGCAACTATGGCGAACTCAGCAGGAAATGCCGCCCCATTACTATCTATAAAATCTACGCCGATAATAACGCCAGCAGCTGTGCCCGAACCGCTAGATAATGTTATGTTGTTGTCAAAAGTCGAAGACGTAATTTTTATGCTTGAGTATCCAGTACCCTGGCCAGATATAAAAAATGATGCAGTTCCGTCATTATAGCGATACCCACTCAATGTTTCATTAAATTCACTATCATCTACCTGCAATCCGTAGAGATTTTGACCGGATATTACCAACCCAATCAATGGCGTCGCATCATTTATATTTGATAGCGGCATGTGATTTCTCCCATATTATCGATAAATTTTACATTCGCGTATCTTCTTTACCGGCAATCCGGATCGTCGCTGCGCTTGGGATCCTCGCAAATTCCGTCGCTCGCCGGGCCCAACACATCGACGGTGATGATCGAGCGGCGATTGGCATCGGTGTTACGGTTGGCCTGGGCGGCGTCGGCGGCCATGGCGGCAATCGCCGAATTGGCGTCCGCCGGCGTTACCGGCGTGGCGGTGATCGCCGCGCTCGGCACGCCGGTGATGTCACCCGCGGCGCTGAAATTGTCGGCATTGGCGACCCGCGCCGCCGCGACCACGACATTGCCCGAAGCGCGCACGCCCGCGTCGCCCGCATCGACTTCGCCGACCGGCGCGATCAGCACCACGTCCGACGGCGGATCGAGCAGGCTCGACCGGAACGTGCCGATGCCCGCGCCGGCGACGCTGCCCGCACTGTTGACTTCGCCCAGGCCGTTCCAGTCGAACCGCACGGTGATCGGCGGGAAGTTCGACGCGCTTTTCGGCCCCTGGCCGGCGTTGAGGTTGCCGTTGGACGACCACATCACGATGTCGCCGCCCGCCTGGGTGAAGACGCGGCTCTGGTTGAGGATGAAGTCGCCGTCGGTGAACGATCGCACCGCGCCGCCCCGCAGCGTCAGCACGCCTTCATAGCCGAGCGGCACCGATTGGAAGCCGTTGCCTATCCGTTCGCTCAGATATCCTGCCTCGAGGTACGGTGGGAGACCGACATTGATCGCGGAAAGGGCGGTGCCCCGCCTGTTCGCCTGCTCGGAGGTGCGCACCACGGATCCGGCGATGACGTCGCCCCCCGGGCCGAGGATATTGAGGCTGCCGCCGCGCCCGGTCTGCAGCGTGGCGAGCCGCAGGTCGACATCGCCGGTGTGCACCCGCGCGGCCGCCTGGGGCTGGCCATTGGCCACGATCCGCACCGGCTCGCCGAGCGGATGGTCGGCAGAGACCGTCGCCGGGTCGGTCGTGTAGAGCGCGAGATTGTCGGTATAGCCCAAGCGCGAGGGGAACAGCGCCTGCACGGCGCGATAGCCGCGGACATATTGCTGATAGGATGCGCCGTCCGGATTGCCGACCTGCTCGATCTCGTTGAAATAGAGCTGGTTGATCAGGAAATCCTGCTGGCGCAGTGGATCGACCTTGGTGAAGGCGGCATAGAGTTCGGCGAATTTGCCATAGGCCGCCTGAGCGCGCGCCGCGTGGCCGGCGTCGCTGTCCGCGAACGTCTGGCCGCCGAAGATCGTGGCAAAGGCCTGCGGGGCGTTCGCCTGCAGCCATTCGGCGAGCAGCGGCGCGTAGATCGGCCGCGTGCGATCGGGCGAGCGATTGCCGAACGCGTCGGTCACTTGCTCGAACAGATCGCCGTCGAGCCTGTCCTGCCCCCCAGGCGCCAGGTAGAGATCGCGCAGCCCGGCATAATCGGCGCCGGCCGCCATGCCGAAGCGCACGCTGAGCGCCGCGCCCGTGTCGCCCAGCCAGGGATTGTAATCAGAGCCGACCGTGCGGATGCCGCCCGCGTTGCTGAACGTGAGGTTCACCTGGCTCGAGAAGATGTTGGCCGAAGTTACGAACGGCCCCAGGTCGCGCCCGGCCTCGACGATCAGCGTGCCCGGACCGCCGAGGATGAAGTTGTTCGAGCGGACATAGGGATTTTGCGCGCCCTGTCGAACCGTGCCCAATATGTCGCCCCCGGCGCGTATCCGAGTGACGTCCGAGGTCAGCACGTTTTGGCCGAGGAAATACATGTCGACGATGTCGCCGCCCGCGGTGATCCGCGCCTGCTTGGGCAGGTAGATCGCCGAGCCGAGAATGTCGCCATTGCTGTAGATTCGCACCGGCTCGGGATCGTTCAAGTGGGTGGTGAAGCGATTATGCTGCTGGCGCAGCCGGCTGTCGGTATCCGCCGCGGTGACGTACGGGATCTCGTAGGGCAGCTTGGTGTTGCGGTCGCTGAAAGCGCCGCCGAGTATCGTCGACTCAGCGTCCGACATCGCGATGACCAGCTGATCGATGTCGCCGGCGCTGAACAGGCGCAATTGGCCGATCGGCGACGGGTAGAGCAGATGCGACATCCCCGGGGTCAGCGCGACGCTGCCCGACATCGCGGTAATCTCGAACGATGGCGGGAGCACTTGCAGGTAACGGCGCGGTGAAACGCTTTCGAGCGCCTGCCCAAAATCGCGGGTGTCGGTCGATCCGCCCACCTGGGTTGCCGTCTGTGCGAGCGCGGCGGTACCGTTGGCGGTGAGGCTGAAAAGCGCTCCCGGACTGTAGAAGCCGAGCGAAGTGGGGTCTTCGACCGCGACCGGATTGACGCCGAGCGAGGATACGCTGGCGATCGTCGCCGAGCCCCGCGCCGAGAGATCGACCACCGCGTCGGTGATGCGGATACGCAGATTCTGCGGCACTGCGCCGGGGATCGCCTCCGTGCCGAACGCAGTGACGTCGCGATCGGCATGGATGTCCGCTCTGCCCACGGCGACGTCGTAGCGTCCCGCAGCGATGTCGCGTCCTGCGAACAGCGAAAGATTGCCGTTGCCCAGGGTCAGCATCGCCGTACCCGCTGCGCTGGACGTGGTTGTCACGCCGCTGTCGAGCGCGACAATCAGCTCCCGCACGTCGCGGCCCGCTGTCACGCTGACATCGCCGCCCGCCAGCGCCCCCGCACCTGACGAGAACAGGGAAGGCGCGATCCCGATCTCGGTGTCGATACCGACGATTCCCGTTCGCCAGCGCTGGCTCTGCAGCCCGACCACCGCGGGATCGCGCGACGGAATCGAGCCGCCGGCGGGCGCGCGGCCCTGGTTGAGGAAATATTCGCTCCACACGTCACGTCGGCCCAGCACGTCACGGCCCGCCTCGATCGAAACATCGCCGCCCCCCTGGGCGAGTACGGCGATCGTGTCGGAAAGGCCCTTGGGCGAGGGAATGAAATTCACGCGCTCGGGCCGGAGCGCCAGATAGGGGCTGTCGGGGGTCAGCGTGACCAGACCGCCGCCCAGAATGCGCGCGTGTATGTCGACCGGCGCGATGCGAACGCCCGCGGTGTAGACCGCGCTGCCACCGACCTGCGCGACCTGGTTGGTGGCGCCGTAGTTCGGCGCCGCCTGGCTCAGGCCGGTCTCGGTCCGATAGACCGGATCCGACGTCGTCCGCAGGTCGACATCGCGCGCCGCCGCCAGCGCGATCGCGCCGTCTCCGGTGCGGATCTCGGTGCGGACGAACGCCTTGGCCAGATCCCCCGCGCCATAGCTCAGCAGGGTCGGCGTGCGATTGGCGGTGTAGCCGGTCCGTCCACTGGCGAGCCCGGCCTGATAGGTCGGCTCGAACGATTGCAGGAAGGCGGTCACCTCGCCCAGGGGTGCGATGATCCCCGACGGCGCGTTCGCCGCTCCGACGAAGCGATAGCCCTTGCCGGCAAAGTAACGCTGCGCCGCCGCACGCGCATCAGCGCTCAGCCCGGTGGTCGCGGTTCCCCAGTTGAGCGCGGTGTAGGAATCGGCGGTGAGCGCATTGACGCCGCTCGCCGTCTCGCTCGTGTCGACGAGCTCATCCAGGTCGAGATTGAGGTTGTTGGTGCCCTGGCGCAGCTGGAACTGGAGCTCGCCGGCGAAGCTCACCGTCCCGGTCGCGGTCAGGCTATAAGCATATTCGCCGGCGACGCGCAGGTCGGCCGCCCGCGCGCGATCGACCTGGAGCGGATTGGCAGACAGCGCCGTCCCCGCGCCCGCGACCAGACGCAGGTCCGACGAACGCATCGCGTTCTGGTCCGAAAGCAACGGGAACAGCTCGGCGAAGCCCAGCGAGTCGCTGCCCTCGCCGCCGGCTGCGGCGCCGTTACCGGCGAGCGCCAGCGGCGAATTGACGAAGGGCGCGCCCGAAAGCAGGTCGCCCTGCTGCGCCGCAGCGTTGAGCGCGATCGTCAGCGTCTGCGCCGCGGTCGGCGTGCGCGTGACGCCGTCCGGATAGCTGACCACCGTGCCGCAATTGGCGTTGTTAGTGCCGCAGGTCGCTTGGACCGCCGGTGCATAAGCGCGGTTGCCGCCGCCGAGCTGGTAGCTGACATAGGCCGGGTCGGACTTGTCGCGGAAAGTGAAGAAGCCGTCGCTGATGCTGCGATTGACCGTCAGCGCCCCGCCCGCGCGCAAGGTCACGACCGGCGCCTCGCCCCGCGCGGAGCCGCCGACGCGGTAAAGGAAGTCGGCGTGGCGCTCGAGCAATTCGCCCTCGCGCCCCGGGTTGACCGCGTAATAAGGCTGGCCGGTCGCCGGATTGGTGCCGAGCTCGGGAAGCACGCGCAGCACGCCCGCGTCGACCGCGGCCTGAAGCTGCGCCGGAGTGAATTGCGCCGCCGCCAGGTTCCACTGGGTATCGGTGCGCACCGCCCCCGCCGCATCGAGCTCGATGCCCGGGCGCAACCGCATGCCGTCGAGGCCGCTGCCGTCGAGCGTCGACACGCCGAACCCCTGGATGAAGCGCACGAACGACTCGCGGCCGTCGGCGAGGAGGAAATCCTCGGTGAACGGATTGCGCTTGCCGCCGCTGTTCGCCGCATTGGCCGCGAAGCTCAGCGCCAGCGTGCCGTCAGCGGTGCGGGTCAGCCCCGAATAGAGCCCGCTCGCCGCCAGCGCGTCGAGATCATAGCGCTGAAACGCCTCGAGCTGAACGCTGTCGGCGCCGAGGATCGTGCCGCGCTGGCTCAGCGCCACCTTGTCCTGCGCCGCGCCGATCACAGGCGCGCGGAAATGCACCGTCCCGCCGACATCGGGTGCGGCATGGCGATAGACGTTCACCGGAGCGCCGGTCGACGGATTGGTGATGATCTCGGGGATCAACCGCGCGCCACTCTCGCCCGCCGCGAGCGCCGCCTGTGTGCGCCGCGCGCCGACGTCGATCACCGCGCCCTGCGCGATCGTGATCGCAGCGTCGCTGCGCGCGATCCCTATCGTCACATCGCCCGCCGAGGCCGGCCGCGTGTCGCCATCGGCATAGCCGCTGGTGTGCGTGTCAAGCAACGCGGTCGCGGCAAGGCTCACGCCGCCCGCCCCCCACAATGCGATATCGCCACCGTCGACCTTCGCCTTTCGCGCCACATCCGCCGAAAGCCCGACGATGCTCGCGCCGGAGGTGTCGATCGTCCCGCCGATCTGGATCGTGCCTCCATCGGCGACAAGGGTGACCGCACCGCTCCGCAGCTTCTGCCCTGCCGCGAGCACAAGGTCGCCCGCCCCCGAGCGTATCTCCACTTCGCCACCGAACAGCCGCCCGTAACGCGTCGCGAACCCGCCCAGGTCGAACGCCGACTTGCCGGCGTCGAGCGCGACGTTGCCGTCACGCGCGCCCTGCGCATTCGGGTTGATCACGGCGTCCAGCACCAAGGTACCGTTACCCGCGAGAAGGTTGAGCCGTCCGGCGCTGCCCGTGCCGCTGTCGCTGACCAGGGTCGAGCGCGCATCGGTGGCTAGATTGCCGCTGCGGCTGAGCAGGTTGATCGTGCCGCCCCCCGCCGAGACCGTAACCGGATCGGCAGCGTCGCCGAACACCGCCTGATAGCCCGGCGCCGACAGCGTCGCGCCGGCGAGCGTCACGTCGCCCTGCGCTTGTACGTCGATGATTCCTGCCGTCGCCCGCACCAGTGCGCCTTCGATCCGCGCCGAGGCGACCCGCGCGTCGATCGTACCGATCGCGATCCGCGCACCCGGCGCGACATTGCCCTCGGGCGCGGCCACGGCTCCCGTCGGCGCGACCAGGGCGAAGTCGCCGCTAGTCAGCAGCGTGTAGTCGGCGCGCACCTTCTGCCCGCGCGGATCGGTGACATCGGAGCGATCGGCGAGGAATGGCGCGCGCAGCGTCAGGTCGGCCACGTCGCCCGAGAAGCTGCCCTTCGCCTCGACATAGATCCCGCTCACGCCTGCTACCGTCACCGCATCGGCGAAGCCTGCGGCGCGTACGTCGTTCGCGCCCAGCCGCACCGTTCGCGCGTCGATCGCCAGTGCGCTCGCAGCGCCGCAGAATCCCGCGACGCTGCAGCCGTCCGACGCTGCGCCCGAATTGGCGATTCGGACGTCGCGCGCCTGGAGCGTCACCGTCCCCGTCGCCGCCGAGGTCGCGGCGATCGCGGCGGTGTCGAGCACCAGATCGTTGAACCGGTGCGTGCCCTGCGAGAAGCGCACCGCCCCTGGCGAGCGGATCGTCAGTCGCGATGCGGCGGCGAGCTTGGCTTCGAGCGAGGCGCCGATCGCGCCCGGCGTTCCTGCCGCATTGTCGTCGAACGCGATCGCCTGGCCGCTCAGGGCGATCAGCGGCACCGCGATCGTCGCGCGCTCCGCCACGGCTAGCGAACCGCTGGTATCGAGCGTGAGCGCGTTTCCGCTGAGCGACGCCGCGCCAATCGCGATCGTCGAATCGCTGGCGCCGGTACGCGTCACCAGCCGCTCGTCGCCGCTCGACAGCCGCACCAGCGATCCGCCGCCCGCAACCGAGAAGTCGCTGCCCGCCGCTACGCCCGCATCGCCGACCGCGCGCAGCACCGCGCCGTCGGCAAGCGTGACCTGCGAGCCCGCGCCCGCGACCGCCAGCAGCAATTCGGGCGCCTGCAGCGTCGCGCCGCTCGCAACGGTGATCGATCGCGCGGTCACTGCCAGCGCGGTGGTGCCGTCCGCCGCGTCGCTGCGCCGCCCGCCGATCAGCAGGCTCGCCGCGTTGAGCTGGGCGAGCGCCGAATCGGCGATCATCACCGCACCGGGGGTCGCTGCCGCACCGGCCGCGGCGACGACGATATTCGTCCCGATCAGGTCGAACTCGCTGCCCCGCCCGCCCGCGCCGGCGCGCGTGTCGAATACCCCCGCCAGCCGCAGCTCGCTGAGCGGGCTCAGCACCACCCGCGCCGCATCGAGCGGGATACGCGGCCGCGCGATCCCGGCTTTGTCCGCCTTGTCGGCGATATAGGCCGAGCCGCTCGTCGTCTTGATCGACGAATATTTGCCGAACACATCCTTCGATTGGATCGTGAAGGAATGGCGCGTCGATTCGCCGATCCCGGTGCCGGCATAGCCATAGCTGCCGCCGACGATCACGCTGCCGTCGAGCAGCGTGGCGCTCGTCCCCGGCAGCGGCGTGACGGCGTCGCCGGTCTCGACGAGCCGCAACGCGCCAGGAATCGACATCGCATATTTGGCAGGGAGCAGCAGATATTCGCCCGCGGCGACGCCCGGCGCAGCGTCGAGGCGGACGCTCAACCCAGCCTGCGCGCCATAGAGATCGATCGGACCGGCACGGCCGTAATCGCGCGAATATTCGAGATCGTAGAGCGCAATCCGGCTCGCTTGCTCGACCGGCACCAATGCGAACACCTGGCGCTGGTCGGGATAAAGATAGCCCTGCCCCGTCGCGCGGTCATACCCGTTGCTGCTGAACGCATCGCGATTGATCCGATCGAGCACGTCGCGCGATCCGCCGACCCCCGACTGAAACTCATAGGCGAACAAGTCGCCGCCGCCGCGCCCGTCGATCCGCGCGCCGCCGTCCTGCACGATCGTGCCCGCGGTGAGTTGCAATTGCCCGGTCGGGATGCGCGTGATCGGCGTGGGAAGCGCCGGCGAGAAATATTCGATCAAGTCGGTGGTCGTGCCATAGGGCACATTGAGCCCGGCGCCCGATACGGTGGTCACGCTGCCCGCGCCGAAGCGGATCGACTGGGTCGTGGCGTCGCCTATCTCGAGCAGCCCGAGCGGCGCGGCGAGATAACCGTCCTGGACGATCGTCGGCGCCAGCACCCGCAAATAGGTCCCCGCCGAGAGCGGCGCAGGTGCATTGGCATCGAGATAGGTGTTGCCGAAGCGGATGCTCTGCAGCGAGCGGATGTCGTAGGGCAATGCGAGGCCGTCGGTCACGCCCTCCAGGCGCGCCTGCAGATTGCCCGTGCCGGTGGTCGCATAGGTGCGACGCGCGTCGATGGTGAGCGCACCTTGGGCCGTGAGCGATCCGGTCAAGGTGGTCAGTCTGGAATTCGTGATGCCATTGCCCAGCACGCCGCTCAGCCGCACGTCTCCGGGCGTGCTGAGAGTCGTCGCGGCGAGCGACCGGTCGAAGCTGATCGCGCCGACCAGGTCGAAGCCTTGGGCGCCGGCGCGTAGCACCAGCGCGCCATCGCCGACAGTCTGGATCGGATTGGAAGCCAGCGCGAGCCTGCTCGCCAGCCGGACATAATTGGCGCCGACATCGGCACGCGTTCCCACCGTCGCGCCGACCCCGACCCGGCCGACATTGACATCGTCGATGCCGGTCGGATCCTGCGATGTCACCATCAGCGCCTTGCGCAGGAAGAGCGAGAAATCGCCATCGAGCGTCAGCGATCCGCGCGCGATCAGCGTGTCGAATCCGCTCGCGGTGAGCAAGTCCGGCGTCAGATAATTGGCGCCCGCTTTCCCGGCACCGACGCCCAGCGTCGGCCGGAGCCATTCGAGCGTCCCACCCTCCGCATTCGCCGCGCCGCCATGCGCGTCGATCGGCGCGGTGCCGAGCGAACCGCCGCCCAAAGCCGAGATCCGCCCGCCCGCGCTCCATTCCAGATAGGGCGCATAGAGTCCCTGGCCGAGCGCCTGGTCGTAGATCCCGCTCGCGCCGCTGATGTCGACCGCCGCGCCGTCGCGCCGCACCAGCGTCCGCCCGCTACTGAAGGCCGGTGTCAGCGTGGCGGTCGTCCGTCGTGTGATTTCGCGCGGCGTGGCGAGGCTGATGCTGCCGCCGTCGATCACCCGCCCGGCGCGGATCCGCTCGCCGCTAGGACGCAAGGCCGCATTCGGATCGAACAGCGCCACGCCCGACAGGTCGGTGACGCTGCCGGTATCGAGCACGATCCCCTGGCTCGTATCGACCAGCCCGAGGAAGTGGATCAGCCGATCGGCGCCTTCGCGGGAGACCAGTTCCGCATTGGTGAGCACTCGTGTCGTATTGGCGGGGTCGACGATGCCCGCGGCGTTCGCGGCCGATTCGGCGAAGCGCCCAGCCGAATCGATCGGCCCGCCGAACGCGTCGGCCAGCCCCCGCCCGCCAAGCGCGGCGTCGCGTACCCCCAGGCCCGACGTGATCAAGCGGGCCGGCAAGTCGTTGCGCTGCACGATGCTGCCGCCCGGAAGCACGATCCGCCCGGCATTGTAGAGCTTGGAAACCGTGATACTCGCCTGGGGCGCGCCGCTGATCGTCCCGCCGGCCAATATGTCGAGTTCGGTGAGCCCGCCGAGCACCAGATTGGCCGCGCGCTGATACCAGACCTGGTTCGGCTTGATCGGCGCGAACAGATTCTGCGCGGTGACATCGGCACCGGTCGCCAGACCGCGCAGCGCCTGCGCCTGCGCGGCGCTCAGGATCGACGGCAACACCCACTGCGTCAGGTCGAGCGTCTCGCCGGCGCCGACCACCAATCGCGTCGTCTCGAGGAACGCCGACTTGCCGGCCTGCGCGTTAGTGAACAGATCGTCAACGAAGCGCGACCGATAGCTGCTGAGGTCGAGCGTGCCGAAGCCCGTCGTCCGGAAGAAATCCAGCCCGATATGAGTACTTGCGGCCCGAGTTTCCGATCCGAAGCTGATATCGGGCGCGACCAGGGTGAAGCGGCCGCCGCCGGCAAAACCGAAGCCCTGAATCGCCCCCGCGGCGATGTCGACGGTGGAACGCGGATCGACAACGATCGCCGAGCGCAGTGGCCGAAGATCGCCTTGAGCGGGCAATGACGTGAAATCGACCGACTGGTTGTTCCCATAAAACGGCGCGTCGCTGAAAATCTCCTGCGCACTGGTCAGCACACCGCGACCCGTCGTTTCGGTCGACGCATATACCGTGGCATTGCGCAGCGTGACGTCGCCACCGCGACCGTCCAGCACCAGCCCGCCGACCGTGTCGGCATAGCCGCCCGACGCGACGTTGAGCCGGCCGCGCACGCGGATGCTGCCGCTCAGGTCGATGCCCTTGGTCGCCGTCGCATAGTCGGTGCCGATCGCCGCGAAGATGCTCGGCGCGACCGTCAGGCTGATGCTGCCGCCGTCCGAGAAAGCGCCACCGCGGGCGATCCCGCCTTCGGTGAGATCGTTGACCCACAGGCCGGCCGTCGACAGGCTGCCGCCGACCACGATGTCGAGCGGGCTGGCGGAATTCATGCCTTCGGGGAACAGCCTGACCAGATCGTCGCCGGTGCCGGTGCCGTACAGGCCCGCGCGGAAGATCGACCCCGGGTCGTTGAGGCCGCCGGCAAAGGCCGTCACGGTAGCGCGGGTCTCGGCGGTGATGGAACCCGATGCGGCGATCACGCTGCCGTCGAAGCGGATCGTCCGACCCGCGGTCACGCGCAGCGCGCCGCCGGGCGCGAGCTCGACCTTGGAAGGACCGGCGATCGTCAGCGCCGCGGCGCTCTGCAGGCTCGTCGCGTTCGCGCCGGCGAAGGTCACTTGCCCGCTCGCCGTCAGCCCGAGCAGCGACAGGCCAGCGTTCGACAGCATGTCGTCGTTGAGGAGCAATTCGGCGGCGTTCGATTGCGCGGCGCCGCGGCTGCCGTGATAAACGAGCACATCACCCATGCTGGCGATGCTGAGCGCGCCGCCCGCCGGCAGTTCATAAACGCTGGCCTGCAGCGCGCGCGCACCCGGCTGGACGAGCAGGCTCGGCCGGTCGCCGCCGGCGACTTGCCGCGCCCCCGCGAAGCTGTCGCCGTGGAAGATCCCGTCGATCGAGACTGCCGGCGCCGCGATCGTCAGCGCCCCCGCGTCGCGCCCCTCGTCATAGGCGCTGTCGGTGCGGCCCGCGCTTGCCGGCGCGTTGAGGTGCGACCGTACGATGCCGAAGCGCGGCTGAATCTCGGTAAAGCCCTCGGCGACGCCGACATAGACGTCGTTGGGATCGGCCTTGCTGATGTCGACGATGCGGCCGTCGCTCGCGATCAGCCGGCTGGTACGTACCGTTCCCGCGGCATAGCTGACCCAGCCGCCCGAGAAATCGATCGTCGCGTCGCGCGCGATCCGCACCGTTGGCGCGTTGGCGGCGTCGGGCGTGGCGGTGGCCAGCAGCGTGTTCGTCGCGAGCGTTACCGCGCCGCCCTTGGTCATGAACTCTGCGGCAGTGGCGGGAAGCTGTCCGGCCAGGCTCCCCGCCTCGATCAGCGGCGATCCGATCCAGGCGACACCGTCGGCGCGCACCCCGTGCACGCGCGGATCGACGAACAGAGTCGCGCCGTTCAGCGAGAAATTCCCATCGAGCGCGACCTCGCGGTAATTGGGCGTGTCGCGCAGTTCGTTGCGCTTGACCGGAGTGATCTCGATCGCGTTGCGCGATGCGTCGAGCTGGACATCCTTGAGCCCGCTGACGTCGATCATCGCGCCGCTGGCGATGTCCACCTTGCCGGGAAAGGCGGTGTAGGGCACCGGGTCGGTCAGGGTCGTCGCGCCGATTGACACATTGGCCCCGGGCGCGAGGATCACCGCGTTCTGGCCCATCGTGAAATTGGTCGCGACGCGTTCGCCGAACGGCCGGCTGGCGGACTGCAGCTGCGTCCCGATCTCGATCTGCGAGGCCTTGAACGTCGCCGGCTCGGCCGCGGTGCCGATCGGGATCGTCTCCCCGCTCGCATCGGCGAGGATCTCGATTCCCGCCGCGCGCGCCGCATCGGCATTGCCGCCCAGCGTGACATTGCCCGAAAGGATCGCGATCTTGCCGTTGCGCGAGACGCTGGTGGTCGCCGCCAGCATCCCGGTTAGGTCGACCGATCCGAACGCGCCGGTGCCGAGCGACAAATAACCCCGCCGCGATTCGATCAGCCCCGAAACGCGCACCACGCCGTCGTCGGGCGTGCCCGCCCGCGGGACCGCTGTCGCCGGGTCGATATACGAGAGGCTGTTCAGCCGATAGCCGCGTACATTGGGGTCGGCATCGGTCGCCGCGCCGGTCGACGCGACATAGCTGACCGCGCGCCCGGCCTGGAGGCTGACCTGCCCATCGGTCGCGCGAAGAATGCCGGCGCTCTCGATCACCGGCGCGGTGAGCATCAGGAAGCCCCCCGCCCCGGCGGTCAGCCGCGCGCCCGAATCGACGGTTATCGCGCCTTCCACCTGGGTTGCGAAGCGCGGCGACGTCACCGGGCCTTGGCCCGGCTCGAGCAGGGCAGAAACCAGCAACGGGACATCGCCGTCCTGCGATCCGGTGCTGCCCGTGCTGCCGTTCGCCGGGCCGAACAATCCGTTCTGCAGGAAGGCGCCGTTGCGCTCGGCGATCGTCGTGGCGCGCAACGGCGTGCCCAATCCCGCCGTGAACCGCATCGCATTGCCGAGCTCGAGCGTGCTCGCGAGCAGCGAGTGGGTGTTCACCTGCGCACTCGCGCCGAATAGGATACCCTGGCGATTGAGCACCATGACGGTGCCGTCGGCCTTTAGATTGCCGAGGATCTGGCTCGGCGCCACGGCATCGGCGACGCGGTTCACCGCGACCCAACCCGGCTGCGCTACCCCATTGGACTTCTGATTGAACTGCAGCGTGGTGTTCGCGCCGATGTTGAAGCTGTTCCATGACAGCAGCGCACGTTCCTGCGTCTGGTCGATCGTGACCTGGACCTTGCCGTCGACCGTCGCCTGGCTCGGCAGCCCCGCCCCCTCCCAAGTCTTGAGCCCAGTCGCATCGTTCGAGAAGCCAGCGCTGACCAGCAGCACCTGCGCGCGCTGGGGGTCGCCCGCGCGCGCGGCGGCGATCGCTTCGCGGATCGTGTCGGTGGGATCGAGCCCGCCCGCCGCCAGGCCGTCGCTCACCGGCGGCCGACTGCCGGTCGCAGCAACCCGGGCGGAGAGGATCAGGCTGCGGATCTGCTCGGTACGCGACAGCGTCGCGCGCTGCCGCGCCAGCGCGCCGCGCGCGGTCGGGCTGCGCAGCGGCGTGGCGCCCGGGGCCTGCACCTGCGGCCGCGGTGCACCGACCCGTGCCGCAAGCCGCGCCGCCGCGGTCTGGGCCTGCACCGGCGCCGCCGACAGCCCCGCCGCCAGCGTGGCGAGGCTCGCTCCGATCATCAGCATCGCGCGGCCGCGGCAAGGAGGCAAAGTCATCGGGGAACTCCACGCGAAAGGCGGCGCGAACCAGCGCCGGAGGAAGAAAAGATGCGCCCGTCAGTCATTCTTCGGCGGCGCAGGATTTACGGCCGGACGCGGCGCAGCATCGGCACGATTGTCGTAGATGCGGTCGCCGCTTTCCTGGAGCTCGGCCTCGAGCTTGCGCCGTCCTGTATCGAATGGGAGGAACGCGCCCTTGCGATAGCGCTTGCCGTAGGACTCGATCAGCTCGTTGCCGATCGCCGCCAGACGCGCATTCTTCTCGCGGCATGCGGCGATCTGCGCCTCCGCGTCACGCTGCCCGGCAAGCGCGCCGCGCAGCCGCGTAATCTCCTCCTGCGCCGCGAGCATCTCGCGTTGGAGGTTGGCGACTTGCGCGTTCGGATCCGCCGGAGCTGCTTGCTGCGCCGCCGGCGAGGCACCCGCGGCGCCGAGCAGCAGCGCCGTTCCCAGGAGAGCGAGCCGGCGCATCAGAACGCCACTCCGAGGTCGAGATGGAGCACGTCGATCGCCAGCGGCTGGTCGACGATCTCGTTGGCGCTCAGCCAGCGCCCGCCGACGGTGATCCCGTCGAACAGCGCATATTTACCGCCGATGAAATAACCCTTTGCGTTGGTGCCGCCCAAATGGAAATCACTGTCGGTGAAGATGTCGGGCACGGCGTCGCTCTCGAGATATTTATACCCCGCCTGGAGCGCCCAGGCCCCGCGTGGCGCGCGCACCGCCTCGCTGTTGAGCAAATCGCGGTGCCCGATCGCGAAATAGCCGGCATAGCCCTGGTTGCCGCCGACGAAGCGTGCCGTGGACCCTGCCTCGCACACCCCGTGCAGATCGCCCGGCACCGCGACGAAATTGTTCTGCGGCTGGCCTTCGCCCGCGACACTCTCGTTGCAGATGTTCTGTGGATCGAACCCGAAATTGTAGAGATATTGCCCGGTCACGCGCGCAACCACGGTATCGCCGATCGGCACCGACACCGTGCCGTTGACGTCGAGCACGCGGAACCCGAACTTGCGCCCGACCAATTGCGGCTCGATGATCGCAGCGTCGCCCGGCCGCGCGCTCGGATCGAAACGACGCAGGAACATCCAGGTATTGCCCTTGGCCATCAGCGCCGGCGCGAGCGCGTCGGTCGAGCATTGCGTGCGGTCGCTCGAATAGACATCGCAGGGGTCGGAGACATGCCCGCGCAGATAGGTGAAATTGTGATAGGCGACTGCGAGCCGCCCGTCCAACCCGCCCTCGAACTTCTTCCCGATCTCGGCCTGCGCGGTATAGAGATACTGGTCGCGGAAGTTGCGCTTCTCGATCGCATAGGCCGGGTAATTGTCGTCGCCGAAATTGATCGGGAACGCGCCGCCGCGGATCGCCAAAGTGAGGTCGTCGCCGAGATAGCGCCCGGCGTCGACTTCGCCATAGACGCCGTCGAACGCCAGATCGGGATCGAACATCAGGTCGGTCGAGCGCAGCGGATTGTCAAACCGCCCGATCATCGCGGTCACGCCCTTGATCGGCTCGCCCTTGAGATAGGCGTTCTGCAGCCACACGTCGCGCTTGCGGAAGCCGCCGCCGAGCAGCGCGTTCGTCGAAATGGGCCCGGGATCGTCACCGGTGGCGAGCTGGATGCCGACTTGGAAGTGCCCTGCCACGGTGGCGTCGACGCCGAGCCGCGCGCGGATCTGTGCGGTGTTGAACCGGTCGTTGGTCGCGTTGAGGACCGGCAGGAAGCCGCCGAACGTGTCGATCGGCCCCGTCGCGTTCCAATTGGACACGTCGATGATCTGGTTCGAATTGGTCTTGGAATAGAAAGCCGAGGCCGAGCGGAAGCGCAGGTCGCCATGGACTCGGATCTTGTTGACCCAATCGGGCGCGCCCGTGCCCGGCGCCGCCCAGCCTTCCGCCTTGGCCTGTGCCATCACTTCGGTGCGCAATTCGTCCTTGATCTGCGCGCGTACAGTCTCGGGGACATAGGGCACGCGGATCGTTCCCGCCGCGGGCGGCGGCAGCGACGCGACCGCCTGCGAGCCGGCCGGCGCGGCAGCGACCTGCGCCGCGCGCGCCTGCGCCGCCTCGGCCTGCGCCTGCTGCATCAGTGCCGCGCCCTTTTCAGGCGTCAGCACGCCCTGCTCGATCAGCAGGCGGACGAGGTTGACCATCGCGCTGTCCGACGGCGCCGCGCCCTGCGCGAATGCGGGCACGGCGCCCAGCAACGCGATCGCCGCCACTCCGCATCGCCATGCGCGCAATGTTCGGCCAAAATCTCGATACCCCGACATTCCGAATCCCTTTTGCTCGCGGCGCCGCTCAGAGCGGGCGCCGCCCCCGAACCGTGATCTTGTATGGAAAGGCCATTGCCGGCGGCGGCGGGTCGAGCGTCGCCCCGCGCAGCACTTCGGTCAGCCGCCGCATCGTTGCATCGTCGTCGCGCCCGCGCGCCTCGACCAGCCGCGCGCCGGTCACGCGCCCCTGCGCGTCAACAGTGAGCAAAAGGTCGGCCGAGAAAGCGAGCCGGTTGAGCCGGTCGTCGCCTGACACGCGCTGCTGCAACGCCGAGCTCAGATAGGAGCGATAGAAACCGAGCCCGATTCCGCCGCCGCGCGCAGGCCCGCAATTGGTGCCGAGGCACGTGCCCGTGCTCGACGGCGCGCCATTGCCGCCGCCGCTGCCCGCCGAAAGCCCGAAGGCGTCGCTTCCCGCCTGCGCCGGCGCCGCGATCGTCACCGGCGCGGCCTGGGGCTGCTGCTGTTGCGGCTTCGGCGCGTCGACCGGCGAGGGCTGCGGCTGCTCGGTTGGTTCGGGCGGCTTTTCCTTGGGCTCGGGCGGCGGCGGTGGGGGTGGCGGAGGCGGCGGCAGCATGCTGACGATCTGCGGCGAT
Organism: Sphingomonas sp. FW306-1B-B10E; assembly: GCF_058782005.1. Taxonomy (NCBI): domain Bacteria; kingdom Pseudomonadati; phylum Pseudomonadota; class Alphaproteobacteria; order Sphingomonadales; family Sphingomonadaceae; genus Sphingomonas; species Sphingomonas sp. FW306-1B-B10E. The sequence continues at coordinate 35,185 of NZ_JBYSXG010000019.1, read as the reverse complement.
GGCGCCTCGACTTTCACCCCGCGCACGGCGTTGAGCTGTTGGTAGACGAACCAGGCCAGAGCCAACACGAGCAAAGCCGCGACGCCATACGGCGTCCAGCGCGGCAGCCCACGCGGCTCGCGGAACGTCTCGAGGGCTGCCTGGGCCACCGTCCGATCCTCAGGCGCCGCCGGGGCTCGGCTTGCCGGTCACCAGCCCGACCTTGTTGAGGTCGAGCTGCCGGCAAAGGTCGAGCACTTCGGTGATCTTGCCATATTGCGCGGTCTGGTCGCCCTTGAGCACGATCGGCACGTCCGGGTTGCTCGCCTTGGCGTTGCGCAGCCGCGTTTCGAGATCGGCGAGCGTCACCGGGAAGGCGTCAATGAAGATCTGACCCTCGTTGGTCACCGTGATCGCGATCGTCTTGGGCTGGACCAGGCTCTGCGCCGCGCTCGCCTTGGGCAGGTCGACCTTGATCCCCTGCACCGACGCGGTCGCCATCAGGATGAAGATGACGAGCAGCACGTAGGCGAGATCGAGCATCGGCGTGATGTTGATGTCGTCATACGGCTTGCTGCGCTTGTTGATCTGCATGTCGGCTCTCCTCGATCCGCGCTCATTCGGCCGCCTGTTGAAGCGCGGGCGGGGGCAAGTCCTCGCTCTGCATCTCGGCGAGGCGGGTGATCAGGCGATCGACGAACACGCGCATCTCGTCCGAGAGCGCAGTGATCCGGGAATTGAGATAATTGTACCCGAACAGCGACGGGATCGCGCAGGCGAGCCCGGCGATCGTCGCCATCAGCGCCGCGGCGATACCCGGCGCGATCGCATTGACGTTGACGTCGCCCGCCAGCGCCACCCCGGCAAAGGTGTTCATCACCCCGAGCACGGTGCCGAGTAGCCCGATGAACGGTCCGCCCGAGATCGCGATCGTCAGCAGCACCATCCAGCGCTCGAGCTTCTGGTTCTCCTCGACCATCACCGCGTCGACCGCGGCGCGCATCGCCTCGACTGCCTCTCCCGACAGCGGACGCCGGCCGCGGAGCTGGCGGCGCACCTCGAGCTCCTCGACGCCCATCTCGTAGAGGTGCGCGAGCGGCGCCTTGTCGATGAAGGCCAGCTCGGCGGGCCCGATATCGGGCACCTGCTTCATGCTCACCAGATCCTCGTGCAGCGCGCGGAAGCGCCGTAGGAACGCGGCATTCGCGCGGACCGAACGGTTGATATAGCCGGACTTGGAGATGATCACCGCGATCGCCAGCGCGAGGATGACCATGCACAGCCCGATGATGAAGGCGTCGATGATCTCGACCTTGCTCAGCACGTAGAGGAAGGTGCCCCCGCCCGCGCTCTGCCGCTCGGCCGAATCGGCCACCGTCACCAGCTTGTTCGCGGGCCCTTCGGACTGCGCTGCGGCTAGCAGCATCGCCGCCGGGCGCGCGGTCTTGGCGAGGCGGATCTCGTCGAGCTCGCCGGTGAACGGCCGGCCGGCACCGCCGCCAAGGGTGATCGGCCCGTCGAGCGCGGGCATTGCGCCCGCGACGTTCGCCGCCTCGACTCCGTTGAGATAGAGCCGCAGCGCCTGGCCGTCGGCGACGAAGGCGAGATGCGCCCATTCGCCCTGCTTGAGCGCACTGGTTCCCTGGATCCGCTGCTCACCCAGTTGCGCGAACGGCACGCCGTTCGCCGTGCCGAGCACCAAAGGCCCGCGCGTGAATATCGCCTGCTCGCCCGCCGCCTGATCGAGCCGCACCCAGCCCGAGAGCGTCAGCGGCGCGCCTGCGGGCATCGCCAGCGAGGGCGTTGCGGGAATGGTCAGCTCGCCCTGCCCAGGGAAGCGCGCGGCGCGGGCGATCACGCCATTGTCGTCGACCCCCGGCGCACCGTTCTGCGCGCCATTGTGGTTGGCGGTGAGGTCGGCGGCCGGACGCCCGGCATTCTCGCTGAAATGATAAGCGGCGAGCGTGTCGGGATCATAGGTGGCGGCGATGTCGCTTCCCGCGGGCGCGTTCTTGTTGCCGAAATACAGCCAGATCTGGCGCTTCTCGCCGCCATTGAGATTGGGCACCGACACCCATAAGGCGGCGAGGCCGTTGCCGGCATCGAAGCGCTCGATATGAAATGGCAGCGGCGTCTTGCCGTCGGTGTCGACGACGCGGAGATCGGCGCCGTTCTGCATCGCGTCGGTGAAGGTGAAATTGCCGTTGTGCAGCCGCACCAGCAGCACCGTCCGGCCGATCGCGCCGCTCAGATTGGTCCCCGAGGGCGAGGTGTCGACCGTCACTGCCTTGCGGTAGGGCCAGTCCTTGTTCCACCAGCCTCCCGCGGCCTCCTGGGCGATGCAGGGCGTCGCGACGAGCATCGCGATCAGCCAGGTCAGTATTAATCGGCCCACGTTTGCATCCCCCTGCTAAATCTCAGAATTCGCCCTTGAGCGAGAAGGTGTATCGCGCCTCGCCGCGCTGGCTCACCGGCCCGTCGACCACCGGCATACCGACCAGGACCTCGCCCGAAAAATTGTCGAGCAGACGGAAGCGGAGCCCGCCGCCGATGCCCCCGATACGGAAGCGCGATTCCTGCTCGAGCCCCCGCGCCCGCACCCGCGCAAAGCCGAGATCGCCGAACCAGAAGGCGCGCAACTCGTCGATCGGGCCGCTGATCAACCCGGCAATGTCCGGCGAGCGCAGTTCGACCGATTCGACATAGCCGTCGTCGCCCACCGCTTCGGAGACGTAATAGCCGCGGACATTGGTCATGCCGCCGATGCCGAACTGCTCGTTGGTGACCAGCGGCGAATCCGCGAGTTGGCCCGACAGGCGCAGCGCCAGCGCCATCTCGCCGGGCAGCTCCTGCACCCAATTGGCGTCGACATTGAAGTGGACGAAATTCTCGCGCGCATCGACACCGCGGCCGCTGAACTGGTCCTCGGGCACGCCAACGCCCCCGCCCGGGAGCGCGCATGCCGCGGCGGCATCGGGCACTTGGCCCTGGTCGAGCGCGACGCAGGCCGATCGCCGCACGACGCGGAAGCCCGCCGTCGCGCCGATCGTCACATCGAAGCTGTTGCCTTCGCCATAGCCGCCCACGCTGTACTCGACGACGCCCGGCAGATAGCGGATCGGGGTGGGCCGCAGCGGCTTGCCGGCGAGGAACAGCCGCTCCTTGAACGCCTTGAAGTCGGGGCCGAAGCTGATCTGCTGCGACAGCGTGTCGCCGGGCAGCCGATAGTTCGCGCGCAGCCCGATCTGGGTGCCGTTGCCGAGCACGTTGGTGCCGCCCAGGGACGCGACGTTGCTGTTCGAGCGATAGCCGTAGATCGTGAAGCTCCACGGCGTCCCGATCAGCGGCGCGTTGTACGATGCCGAGAAGACTTCGCTCTGCCGCCGGTCCTGCGGCGCCACCGAATAGGTCAGCGAGATCGTGTGGCCGAGCTCCCACAAATTGGTGTAGTTCGCGGTCGTCGCGACGCGCAGCGGGTGCGTCGACGGGCTCGCGTCGTTGTTGACCGTGAGCACGCCGTGATAGGGCCGGCTGTCGTCGACCTTGAGATCGATATCGACCGTGCCCGGCACCTGGCCCGGGCGGAACACCGGGTCGATCGTGCGGTCGGGCACGCGATTGGCCTGCGCCACTTCCTGTTGCAGCTTCTTGAGGTCGACCGGCTGGCCCTCGACCAGCGAGGGCACCTGCGCGCGCACCACCGAAAGCGCATGATGCTCGGATCCCACGACGCGCACCCGCCCGACCGGGGCCTCGTTGATCGCGATCAGCACGATCCCCTGCGAGAAGCTCTCGGCGGGCTGGACCGGCACGTCGACGAGCACCGCGCCATAGCCCTTGGCGGCATAGGCGTCCTGCAAGGCCTTCTGCGCCGCGATGACGTCGTCGTTGCTGCGCCCGGGGCCGAGAAAGGGGTAGATCAGCCGCTCGATCTCGGCGCTCGACAGCTTGGTCACCCCGGACACGTCGAACGCGCCGATCATGAACTTCTCGGGTGCCTGCTCCTGCGCGTACGCCGGCGACGCCGCCGCCATCAGCAGCGCGCCGCCAATCTCGCGAAAACGGATCCTGCGGGTCATGCGGGGCGCGCTCAGACCAGAATCAGGCGTTCGCTCGCGGCGAGCGCGACGGCATGGACCTTGTTGACCGCACGCAACTTGGTCGCGGCGTTGGCGAGGTGGAACTCGACCGTCCGGCCGGCGATCTCCAGCGCGCTCGCGCTCGCCGGCACCGTGCGGCCCATCGCCGCAAGCTCGAGGCACTGCATCTCGCGCAGCGTGAGCTCGACGCGGCTCTGTGTGGCGGGTGCAAGCGGGATGAGCGCCTTGGCGCGGACGTGGAACTGCATTCCGGCAAAGGCGAGCTGCGGCGCGCGCTCGGCGAGCAACCGCGCGGTCCCGCCCTCGTCGACACCGAACAGGCTGAGATAGGCCGGTCCTGCGGCATGATCCTGCACCGGCACTGCAATCCCGGCATGAACGCCGCGGCCGCGTTCGCCGTCGAGCCATTCGCGCTGCAGCCCGCTGGCACCCGGCGCGGCGCGCGTTGTCCAGGCGAACGGCGCGAAGGCCGATCGCATCATCGCCGCCACCGGATCGCAATCGAGCCACGCGCCCGCGCCGTCACGCGGCGAAGTCGAGAGAAAGCGCGCCGGTGCGCCCGCGGCGGCCTGCGCCGCATGCCCGATATGGACATAGCGCGCGCCGTAGAAGCCGAGATCGCGCGCGAAATGCTGGATCCAGCTGCGCAACGCCGCGACGCTCGCGCATCGGGCGAGTTCGGGCTGGCGCGCCTCGGCCGCCGACCCTTCGATCGAGTGCGGAGCGCGCTCCAGCACACAGGTTGCAAGCATGGATCCCCCCATCAGCGCCTTGCTGACAGGACACTTGGCTGCGCAGACCGCGGCAAAGAAAATTTGTTACATTTTGGTTTATGTCAGAGTCTTTTTATTGTCACATTTTGCGGATGGGTAGACTGGATAATGCTCGATCCGGGTCATCCGGAAATCTTAAGTTTCTACGACAATTAATCACTTCTTCATGTTCTGATGATCATCGTATAAGACTTATTTGTTGGACGAATTTAAAGTCGGCAATCACCGATCATTGACCTTATTATTGCATCTATACGAAATATTGGCGGCCTTCGCGGTGTTGTCTAGAACGAAATCGGCGCGAATTAATGCGCTTTTCCACAGGATCGAAATAAGCTGGTCACCGTGGCACCCGCCGACGCGCAACTCGCCAGCAAGCCACTTCCGCCCTATCTTCGCGTCATGGTGCTCCCCCACTCCCTGGCGCTCGTCGCGGCGGCGGCGGCAACCCACGCGCTCCCCGCGGCCGCACAACAGCGCGTCGTGTTCGACATCCCAGCTCAGTCGCTCGACAGCGCGCTCGACCAATATTTTCGCATCACCGCGGTGCCCCTGCTCTATGCCAGCGGGCTGACCAGCGGGCGCCGCTCGGCACCGGTCAAGGGCGTGTTCACGCCGCGCGAGGCCTTGCGCCGGCTGCTCGGCGGCACCGGGCTGGTCGCGCGCTATACGCGATCCGACGCAGTGGTCGTCGCCCCCGCCGACAGTCCCGAGATCCGCGACACCGCTGCGCTGATCCCGCTCGGCCGCGTGGTCGTACGCGAGCGCGCGCCGACCCCGGCGCCCCCGCCGCTCGACCGGCGCGTCTATTATGACCTGCTCGAACAGGCGCTCCAGGCGCGGCTCGAGGCCGACAAGCGCACCGCCCGGCGCGATTTCAGTGCCGTAATCGGGATCCGGATCGGCGAGGACGCCAGGGTCGCGCAGGTCCGGATCGAGCGCAGCAGTGGAGACGGCACCACCGATCGGCTGCTCCGGCTGGTTCTGACCGGCGCCGCGATTCCCCATCCCCCCGCGGGATTGACCCAACCGCTGCGCGTCGCGGTGACCGGCCGACGCTGACCGCCTATCGCCTAGAAGTGGATCAGTCCTCGTCCTACCGCTAATGCCACTGCGCGCACCTTGGACGGCGCGCCAAGCTTCTCCGCCGCGTTCTTCAAATGGAACTCCACCGTCCGCCCGGTGATCCCAAGCGCGGCACCGGTATCGGCGACCGTCCGCCCCAGCGCCGCCAGCCGCAGGCAATCGATCTCGCGCGGCGTCAGTGCTGTCTGGACATGCGCGCGGTCCGAGAGCGGAAGCACCTGCTTCGCGCGTGCATGGAACTGCATTGCGATGAAGGCGAGTTCGGGCGCCCCGCGCTCGCACAGCAGCCGGGCATGCTCCGCATCCCCGCCGAAGAAGTTCAGATAGGCCGGCCCAGCGCCGTAATCCTGCACCGGCGCCGCCGCCCCGCCTCGCACCCCGTGGCCGCGCTCGGCGGCAAGCCAGGCCTGGCTCGCTGCATCCGGCCGTAGGATCGGCTCAGCATCCTCGAACCCACCGGTGGACCACGCGAAGGGCGCGAAGGCACCGCGGACATGCAACGCGATCGGATCGGCGGCGAGCCACGCCGCGATTTCCGCGCGTTCGCTCCATTCGCGTGTCGACAGGAATCGCGCCGGCCAATCGCGCGTGCGATGCTCAGGATCGACCAGCGAATGCCCGATATGGATATAATGGCAGCCGACAAAGCCAAGCATCTGCGCGGCGAGCGAAAGCCAGTCGCGCAGGTCCGCCGCGGTCCGGCTCTCGCCGATCCGCGCGACCAGCATCGGGACGATCGCGGGCAACGCATCGATCACCATCGTGCCCCGCACGGGCGTTTCCGACTGCATGCCCCCAGCCCGAGCTGCGCCTGCGAGAAGAAATCGTCGATGCGATCGATATGGTAGGTGCCGCTCAGCTGACGCTCGGCCAGTTCGGCATTGGCGAGGAAGACGCGCCCCGGTCGATAGCGATTGATCTCGGCGACGACGCTCCGCATCGCCATGTTGTGGAAGATCAGCGTGCCCGATTGCCACGCGGTCAGCACGCCGGTGTCGACCCCGCTGCCGACCGTGCCGATCCCGGCATCGTCGTAGCGCACGTCTTGCGACGCCTGCAGCCGGCGCGTCTCGCCCGCCCAGGCGACCTCGACCGCGCCGCCCAGGCACGTGATGCACACCCCCGTTTCGTCACGCCGCGCGTTGAAGCGCGCCGCGTGGCCGGTGCTCCGTCCCGCCCCGGCGAGCAACGCGACGCGCGCGCCCGGGCTGCTCCCGCTGGCGAGCACCGCCTCGCCGTGAATCAGCTCGACCGCGGGAAGGTCCAGGTCGCCGCGCAGCACGATCGCGGTGCGCGTGTTGAGATCGATCGACGCGCCGCCGGCCAGCCGCACTAGCTTGCGCTGTCCGGCGCCGGTGCTGAAGTCGGCGCGCAGGACATCGGGCGAAGGAATCAGGTCCAGCGAACGGCCAGCCGCCAGGATTCCCACTAGCGAGGCGGCGATCGCACCGCCCATCACCATCCGTCGTGACAGCGCGGGAGGCTTGCGGAAGGGCAGCACTACCGCGCTGTCGGTCTCGACCGCCGTCTCGCCGCGCTCGACTCGCGCTACGAGTCTTTGGAGCCGCACCGCCGAGCGGAACGCTTCTTCATGCGCAGCGCTCGCCCCCCGCCAGGACAGGAACTCGGCCTCGTCACGCTCGGTGGCGGCACCGGATTGGAGGCGGTTGAGATGCTCCAACCCCTCCAGCCGGAGTCGCGCGAGCTCGGCCTCGCCCAAGATGGTGTCCCCCTTCATTCGCGATTGCCGTCCCATGGCGCTGTGAACGCGGCGCATCCCGTCATCTCGCGCCTCCTTATCGTCTAGACACTTGCGCGAGCCGAAACTGCAAGTCGGCGAGCGCGATTTCGCGCGTGGCGGCATGGATCTGGCGGGTCGCGAGCAGCAATTCGTGGCGGACGGTGCGGATCGCCAGCCCGAACTCGGCGGCGATCGCCTCGTGCGAAGTCCCGTCGACCCAGGCCTTGCGGAAGATCGCATGCCGCCGCGACGGCAACGCATCGAGCGCGCGCTGGACCGCCGCGAGCTCCGACCGCGCCTCGAGGATGCGCAGCGAATCGGGCGCCTCGTCGGGGATCTCGGTCAGCGTCTCTACGTCGGCCGCCGACAGGTGCCGTGCCTCGGCGCGATTGCGATTGCTGGCGATGTTAATCGCCATGCGGAACAAATAGGATTTTGGATTGTGGATTTCGCCGAGATGGTCCGAGCGGCGCAGCCGGATATAAGTGTCCTGGAGCGCCTCGCCGGCGAGCTCGGCCGATCCCAGCCGCGCCGCGAGCCGCCGCTTGAGTTCGGGATAGGTGGAAAGCAGCAGCCCGACCAGGCCGTCACGGCCGGATTGGCTCACAACGCCTCGCTGCAGGAGGGGGCCGCCGCGCGCGTCAAATTGCCTAACCGCCGAGTTGCGCGCGTTGCTGGATCAGCGACGAATCGATCTCGACGACGAACTCCAATTCGCCTGGTAGCATCGGCGGGATCGGCGGCAGTGGACGCGCGCGCTCGAGCGCGGCGAGCGCGGCATCATCGAGCAGGTCCGACCCCGAGCTGCGCTCGATCCAGCTGTCGAGCACATTGCCCAGACGATCCAGGCGAAACGCGAGATGCGTCACCCCGGACAGTTGCAGCCGCCGCGCCTCGGCGGGATAGCGGCTGTTGCGCGCGACGATCTCGTAGAGCCGCCGCTGATAGGCGCTGAGCTCGCCCACTGGAATCGGCGCCGCCGCGCTGGTGGCGGCAGCAGCGGTCACGACCGGAGTCTCGGCAGCACGCGCCGCGACCGTCACGGGACGGATCACGTCGCCAAATGGCCGTGCCGGCGCATCGTGCCGATCCGTCCCCCGCAGCGACAGGCGGTCGGCGCTGGGAGCGTGCTCGGATCCCGTCTGGGTGCCGCTTTCTCGCGCCAGCGGCAGAAACTCGATGACCAGCGCCCGCTCGGCGCGCTGCGCCTTGGCCCGCGGCGGGGTTTCCCACCAGCTCGGCAAGAAGAAACCACCCAGGAGCGCAGCCTGAGTCACGAAGGAGCAGAGCAGGCCGACGATGTTGATCCTGCTTTGACCGGGCATGAATATTCGCATCGGATTGTCAGCCGAAAATCGCTAGGCAACCAATATCGGACTCGGATGTTACATGCCGTTGACGAGTGTTTTCCACAGCTGTGCTTTCCCACAGGATTAAACGACGGCTGTTGCGAAATAAGACTTTGCGCCAACCCTTTCGCATCAAAGAATAGCAGCTGCGCGCCGTCATTTGCGCCGGCGCAGTACGCCGAATTTATTTCGCGGCTGGTGGCAGCGTCTCGCGGTCGAACGTGATCGTCGGCATCTTCACGTCGAGCGCGCGAACCATCTCGGCGGTCAGATCGTTGGAGAAATTGCCGCCCAATACGGTGTTGCGGTCGACCAGCAAGCCGCATTTATGCTGGCCATAGACCTGCGCGATCACCGGCTGCGCTTCGACCGAAATCCGCTCCAGCGCCTTGGCGCGAGTCGCCTCGATTTCGCGGCTGCGCTGATTGGCGAGCAATTGGACCGGGCGCAGCCGCGCGGCGAGCGCCTGCTCGCGCTGTGCGCGCTGCTCAGGGGTAAGTTTCGACGTTTCTTTCTGGAGCGCTTCGACATCGACATCGATCGGCTTGCGCTGCGCCTCGACCTCGGCCTGGGCAGCGTCGGTCAATTGCTTGATCCGTGCCGAAGCGGCGACGCCGGCCTTGGCATTGGCGAAGATCGCTTCGCGCGACAACAGGCATATGCCCGGCACCACTGGTCCGCCCAGCCCCGGTTGCTGGCCAGAAGTCTGTGCCTGCGCGGCCGCGGGAACCGAGGCGAGCAATATGCAAAAACTCAGGACACGCATTGAGAACCTCCGGCGAGCGAACGATGCGCTGCTGCCGGACGCGAGGCGCCGAATATACTGTGCGAACCCACAGGGCTTCGCCAACGCGCCGCAGACCTGCGCCTTCCCACAGGTGACCCTCCGATTTGAGGCGCGCATAGAAAATGCAGAGTATCGAGGTGCGCTCACATGAACGCCGAAATCGCCATGCGAGATCGCCTTGACGCGGCGCTGCAGACGCGTGCCAAAACGTGCTGGCCAGCCGCTTTGAGAGAGCCGCTGCTCCAGCCGCCGCCGCAGATTGCGGGGCGGAAACCGCTGGCGCTCTCGGTCGCACGAACCGCGCCTTCCGATGTGTCGGCCTTCGATCCGGACGAAGCGCGACGCCTTTGCGACGCCCTGTGCGCCGAGCGGGTCGGCGGCAGCTTTTGGGGCAGCCGCCCGATCTTGGCGCCGACGGTGCGGCATTTGGTCTGCGTGACCGGTCCAGACCAGTTGCGCCGATTGCTCGTCGGCGAGTGCAGCGTAGTGCATCTGCCGTCGCCCGAAATGCTGGACGATGCCGCGCGTTACGCCGCGTCGGATGTCCAGTTGATCGCCGGAGCAGTCGATCCCTGGCATTTGTTCGATCAAGTCGAGACCGTCGTCGTGCGTGCAGGGGACCCGCGCGCGTTGCTCGCCCGGGCGGCGGGCTGCCGCGTACAGTGCATCGACACCGGGGACGAACTCGCCGCCGACCCGGAATCCGTAGCGTTCGCGGCATTCGCGCATCTCGTCTGGCGCACGGCGTATCGCGACCCCTGGGAAGGCCGCGCGATCCTGGCGCGCCAAGCGATCCAGATCCTCGGCGAGTGGCGCCGCTGGATCGAGGCGAACCGCGATATCGCCGTCCAGCACGGGATGCGGCGCTGGAAGCGTGCGCAGATGAACGCGTTTCTGGGCAATACCGGGTCCGCCTCGCCGCACGTCGATGCCGCACTGACGGCGATCGCCGCCGCACGCGCGACAGGTGGCGCGGTGGCGATCTGGCCGTCGCGTGTCGCCGAGAGCTTCGCGTCAGATGCCGCAGAGGCCGGCATCGCCTGCCGACATGTCGAGGACGGGTTCCTCCGCTCGCTCGGGCTCGGCGCCAACCTCGTACCGCCCCAGTCGATCACGATCGACAGCCGCGCGCCTTATTACGACGCGCGCCGGCCGACCGATCTCGAAATCTTGCTCCAGACGCGAGAATTCGATCCGGAGCTCCTCGCCCGCGCCCGCGCGTTGCGCGCGGCGATCGTCATGGCGGGTCTCAGCAAATATGGCCGGTCGAGCGGCGGCGCGGCGATGGCATGGCCCAAAAATCGGCCGCGGATCCTGGTTCTCGGTCAGGTCGCGGACGATCGATCCCTGCGGTTCGGCGACCCAGCCAAGCTCGGCAATGCCGGCCTGCTCCGCGCCGCACGACGCGAACGACCCGACAGCTACATCGCCTACAAGCCGCATCCCGACGTGCTCGCCGGGCATCGTTCGGGCGGGGAAATGCCCCCCGAGACGCTGGCAGAAGCCGATCGCGTCGTCGGTGCCTCGATCTCGCTCCCGGACTTATTGCGCGAGGTGGACGAGGTACACGTTCTCAGTTCGCTCGGCGGCTTCGAAGCGCTGCTGCGCGGGGTTGCGGTCATCTGCCACGGGCAGCCATTCTACGCGGGCTGGGGACTGACCGCAGACCGCGCGCCGATTCCCCGGCGCACACGGACGCTGACGCTCGACCAACTCGTCGCCGGCACGCTGATACTCTACCCGCGCTATCTCGATCCGGTCAGCGGCCTGCCCTGCCCGCCCGAATTGCTGGTTCGCCGGCTCGCCGCCGCGCCCGAACGCACTTCGCTGTTAACCCGGCTGCGCCAGTTGCAAGGCAAGATGCGGCTGAAGACCCGCGGATGGCACTCGGCGTGACGCGCTGTTTCCTTTTCCTCCAGGGACCGCCCGGCCCGTTCTTCGCGCAACTGGCGCGCGCGCTCACCGCGCAAGGGCATCGCACGCTTCGCGTCAATTTCTGCGGCGGCGACTGGTTCGACTGGCGTGGCCCGGGCGCTTGCGCATATCGCGGCAACGCAGAGGCCTGGCCAGACGCATTGCGCGCATTGGTGGCGCGCGAAGCCGTGACCGACATCCTGCTGTTCGGCGACTGCCGCCCGCTCCACCGCATCGCCTGCGCCGCGGGCGAAGCACTGGCGATCGCCGTGCACGTCTTCGAGGAAGGTTATGTGCGCCCCGACTGGGTGACGCTAGAACGCGGCGGAGTGAACGGCCATTCGCGCCTGCCGCGCGAGCCGGGCGCCTATCTTCGCGGCGCGCAGGGCCTGCCGCCGCTCGCCGAATGCGCGTCGATCCCAGGAAGCTTTATCCAACGCTTCCGTGAGGCTTGGCTCTATTACGCGGCGAATTGGCTGATGACCCCGCGGTTTGCGCAGTTTCGCTCGCACCGGCCATTTCCGGTCACAGCGGAGGCAATAGGCTGGCTGCGCCGCCTGATCGCCGAACCCGTAGCACGCTGGCGGAGTCCGCGCGCTACGCGACGCCTCCAGCGCATGCCGTATTTCGTGCTGCCGCTGCAGCTCGACTCGGACTATCAGTTGCGAGTCCATTCGCCCTTCTCAGGCATGGCAGAAGCGATCGAACTGGTCCTCCGCTCGTTCGCCGCGCATGCGCCGGCCGATCGAGCGCTAGCGGTCAAGCTCCATCCCCTCGACAATGGGCGGCACGACTGGCGCCGCTTCGTCCTCCGCCGCGCCCGCGCGCTGGGGATCGCCGAACGCGTCGCTTTCCTCCAAAAGGGCGATATCGACGCACTGGTGCACGGCGCGCTGGGCGTTGTCACGGTCAACAGCACCACCGGCACGCTCGCGCTGGCGAAGCGCGTCCCGGTGCACACGTTGGGCAGCGCGGTGTACGACGTACCCGGCATCACCCACCAGGGCCCACTCGAAGATTTCTGGCGCGCGCCGGGTAGCGTCCAGATCGAAATCTTCGACGCCTTTCGCCGAGTGCTGGCAGATCATTGCCTGTTGCGCGGCGGCTTCAGCAGCAAGGCCGGCCGGGCATTGCTGGTGCCCGCCGCGGTCACGCGATTGACCCAGTCGCCAGCGGCACAGTCGGCTACGCCCCCGGCGCGGGCGACCGCCTGATGCGCGAGACCGCAATCGCCGAGAGCGCGCGCCTTCCCGCAGGCGGGTGCGAGGTCGTCCTCGACCTCTCCCGTTTGCTGTCGCGCGCCCTCCATGCCACCCCGACCGGGATCGACCGCGTCGAGATGGCCTATGCCCGGCATTTGTGGCGGCGCATGCCCGAGCGGCTAGCGTTCGCAGCGACGCACCCCTGCGGACTCTATGGGCGGCTCTCCCGCCGCGCCGTGCTCCGCTTCCTCGACGCTACCGAGGCCCGCTGGGACGGCGACCGCCCGCAAGCGCGGAGCCGTTTTCGCCAGGCTGCGCGAGCGCTGGCGGCTTCGCTCCCCGGCAGGATCCCGCCCCGGACCGGACCGCGGATCGTCCTCCAGGTATCGCCCAATCATCTGCGGCACGATGCGTCGCTGGCGCGCCGGCTGCGGGCCGAAGGTGCGCGCTTCGCTTGCCTCGTCCACGACCTGATCCCGGTAGACTATCCCGAATATGCCCGGCCCGACGGCAGCGTGCGCCACGCCGCGCGGATCGCCAGCATCGCGCGCCACGCCGATCTAGTGCTGACTAACTCGCATGCGACCGCCGCGGCGCTGGGCAACCGCCTCGCGCAATGGGGGCTGGCCTCGCCGCGGACGGTGGTCGCGCCGCTGGGCGTGGCGCAGGCGCCCGCAGAGGATGCCGCACCCGAGGCGTCGAACACGCCCTATTTCGTCTGTCTGGGCACGATCGAGCCACGTAAGAACCATCTGCTGCTGCTAAACCTCTGGCGCCGGCTGGCCGAGACACTGCCGAGCGAGGCGATTCCCCATCTCGTATTGGTCGGACGGCGTGGCTGGGAGAACGAAAACGTCCTCGACATGCTCGACCGCTGCACCGCGCTGCGCGGGATCGTTCACGAACGGGGCCGGTTGCCCGACGCCGCGCTTGCCGGCCTGCTCCGCGGCGCGCAGGCGCTGCTGATGCCGTCCTTTGCCGAAGGGTTTGGGCTGCCGGTCGCAGAGGCGCTGGCAGCGGGGGTGCCGGTGATCGCCAGCGACTTGCCGGCACATCGTGAGGCAGGCGGCGGCGCGCCCGAATATCTCGACCCACTCGACGGAAATGCCTGGCTTGACGCGATCCGCGACTACGCCGTCACGTCGTCGCCACGCCGCGAGGCCCAATGCGTGCGGATCGCCCACTTCGCTATGCCGCGCTGGGACACGCATTTCGACATCGCGCTCGGTGCGATCGAGGAACTGGCCTCGTGCTGAGCGAGGCCGCCATTTTGCGCCGTGGCCTCAGGGTGCAATCCAACGTCATCGGCGCGCTGATCATGCGCGAATTGCACACCCGCTATGGCCGCGAGAATATTGGCTATCTGTGGATGATTGCCGAGCCGGCGCTGCTCGCGGGAGCGGTGGCGGCGATGCATACCGGCCAGAAAACCCATTACAGCTCCGATATTCTGCCGGTGCCGTTCGCGATCCTCGGCTATGTCGTCTTCATCCTGTTCCGCGCGATCATAACCCGCGCCGAGAGCACGATCGAAGCCAATAAGCCGCTGCTCTACCACCGCATGGTCACGCTGTTCGACATGCTGTTCGCGCGCGCCTTGCTCGAGGCAGCCGCGACCTTTGCGACCTTCGCCTTGCTAATCGCCACCGCGACCGCTCTCGGCGTCGCCGATCTGCCCGCCCGGCCGCTCTGGCTGGGCCTCGCGATCGTGCTGATGCTGTGGTTCTCGCTAGGCGTGTCGATGCTGATCTGTGCGTGCACCTACGAGAACAAGCTGATCACCAAGTTCATCCACCCGGCGACCTATCTGTTGATGCCGGCATCGGGCGCCTTCTTCCAATTGATCTGGCTGCCCGAGCCCTATCGCACCTGGCTCTCCTGGTTCCCGATGACGCAGATTTTCGAAATGGCGCGCTTCGGCCAGTTCCGCAGCTGCGACGATCGTTTCGTCGACCTGCCTGTCATCCTCGCCTGCAATCTCTTCCTCAGCTTCGCCGGCCTCCTCTCGCTCAGGGTCGTGCGCCGCCATGTCCATCTCTAAGCCGGAGCGAAACCGATGCACGGCATGACCAGCCAGGAGACGCTCGTCGAGGACCCGCCGGCGCCGCCGCGCCCCGCGCCGATCCGGCGCGTCGCGGCGATGATCGCGCCCTATCGAATGTTGCTCCTGATCGTCGTCCTCCCGACCCTGGTCGTCACCGTCTATTTCGGGCTGATCGCCTCGCCGCAATATATCTCGGAGGCCCATTTCGTCGTGCGCGCGTCGGGCAGCAGCGCCGCGAGCGCCTCGGGAATCAGCCAGTTGCTCGGCCTCAACAACACCGTCTCGCCCTCGCAGACCGAATCGGCGGCGCTCGGCGACTATCTCACTTCGCACGATGCGGTACGCATGCTCGACGACCGCGTCGCGCTGACCGGCATGTTCCGCCGGCCCGGCGTGGACTGGCTGAGCCGCCTCGCCTCTGACAGCCCGCCCGAGACCGTGCTCAAATATTACCGCTGCCAGGTGCACCTCGCCTATAACGCCGAGACCGGCATCACGACGATGCAGGTCCGCGCCTTCCGCCCCGAGGATTCGCTCGCGATCGCGCGCACCTTGCTTGAGATCGGCGAGCGCCGCGTCAATCTGCTCAACAAGCGTGCGTATGACGATGCGCTCGCGGTCAGCCGCCGGCAATTGCAGGATGCCGAGCAAGAGCTGGTCTCGGTCCAGGGCCGAATGACCGGCTTCCGCGAGCAGAGCCGCGACATCGATCCGCAGCGTTCGAGCACCGCCCAGATTCAGCTCGTCTCCGAATTGCAGGGCCGTCTCGCCGCCGCGAAGGCGCAGTTGAGCGCGATGGGCCAAGCTGTGCGCCACGACGCCCCGCAATATCTTGCCTTGCGCCAACAAGTCGCGGCGCTCGAAGCCCAGGCCAATGCCCAGTCGGGCAAGCTCACCGGCAGCGGCATGGCGATGGCCGCCGATCTTGGCGGCTATGAGAATCTCCAGCTCCGCCAGGACTTTGCCGCCAAGCGCTACGCCGCCGCCGCGGCGGGCCTGCAGAGCGCGCGCGAGCAGGCAGTGCGCCAGCAATTGTTCGTCGTCCGCACGGTCGAGCCTAATCTGCCGGTCAAGTCGCTCTACCCGCAATCGTTCAAGATCATCGCCAGCGTCTTCTTCGGACTGCTGCTGGCCTACGCAGTCGGCTGGCTGATCGTCGCCGGCGTCCGCGAACACGCCGCCTGAACCGGGAAACCCGCATGAAACTGCAATCGCGCGTCCGCCAGATGTTCCGTTCGCCCGCCTTCCCGCTGGTCGCGAAGGGCGACAAGGCGCGCGATGCGCGGCTGTGGGGCGAGGCCGCGACTGCCTATGCCGCCGCGCTGGAAATCGACCCCTCGCTGACGCCGATCTGGGTACAATATGGCCATGCGCTCAAGGAAAGCGGCGACCTTGCAGGCGCTGAGACCGCGTATCGCCGCGCTTTGGCGCTCGACGGTACGATCGCCGACACGCATCTCCAGCTCGGCCATCTGCTCAAGATCGCGGGACGGCCGTCGGATGCGGTGACCGCCTATTTGGCCTCGCTCGAACTTGCCCCGACGCAGGCGGACGCGCTCGGTGAGCTTCAGGGTCTCCTGTCGCAAGGCGTGACGATCCCGGCCGACCGGCTCCAGGCGGCTCTCGCCGCAACCAGCGCGGCGATCGATTCCGCACCCGACCCGACACCCCAGCCCGCTCCGCTCGATGCACTTGCCGCAATGCTCAGCGATATCGCCAGGGAGCGGCTTCCCGAGGGGTTCGAGCCCGCGGATATCTCTCGCGCGCTCGACTTGCTCCAAACGCTCGCCAAGGCCGAGGCGGACGGTCGCAATCTCACCGGCGCTGCGCTCGAAAGCGCATATCCGTTCGTGTTCGACACTTCCGATCTGATCCACCATTTCCGCCACTCGCGGTTGCCCACCGGCATCCAGCGGGTCCAGGCTGCGATCGTCAGCAACCTGTTGCACGAAGCCGGCGACCAGATCCGGATCTGCTGCATCTTCCAAGGCCGCTGGGTAGAGGTTCCCAACCGTCTGTTCGCCCAATTGGTCGCGCTCAGCATGACCGGCGGCGAAGTTGCCTCGGCCGAATGGCGCACGCTTACCACCAGGCTCGAGCTGACGATCGGCGCGGCCGACCGCTTCCGCTTCCCCGAGGGCGCCTATCTGATCAATCTCGGAACGTCGTGGTTTCCGGACTATCTGCTCCACGTCCGCAACGCCAAGCAGGAATCGGGGATCCGCTACATCCCGTTCGTCCACGACCTGATCCCCGTGGTCGCGCCGCAATTCTGTCTCGACGATGTCACCCGAAACTACACACGCTGGCTGCTGTCGGTGTTCGAGACCGCGGACCTGTTTCTCACCAACTCGCACTCGACCCGGAGAGACTTGATCGATTGCGCGCAACGGCTAGGCCACACATTGCGCCCCGAAGCCGCCATCACCGTCCCGCTCGACGCCAGCTTCACCGTGCCGGTCGCCAAACCTGGCGCGGCCGAGGCGTTCCTCGGCCGGCACGGGCTGCTCCGCCAGCCGTTCGTTCTGTTCGTATCGACGATCGAACCGCGCAAGAATCACCTCGCCTTGCTAGACGCCTGGCGCAAGCTGATCGCCGAGCGCGGCGCTTTCGCGACACCGAAGCTGGTCTTTGTCGGTGGTCGCGGATGGATGAACGACGCGGTTTTCGCACGCGTCGCCGCCAGCGAGGAGCTGCAGCGCCAGGTATTGTTCCTCCACGGCCTGTCGGATCAGGAATTGGCAATCTGTTACGATGCCTGTCTGTTCACCGCATATCCGAGCCGATACGAAGGCTGGGGCCTGCCGGTCACCGAGAGCCTGTGTCACGGCAAGGTGCCCCTGCTCGCGCGCACCTCGTCGCTGCCCGAGGCAGGCGGTGACTTCGCCGAATATTTCGATATCGATTCCCCCGCCTCGCTACAGGCGGCGCTGACCAGGCTGATCGATGATGCCGCCTTCCGCAGAGAGCGCGAGGTCAAGATCGACGCGGAGTTTCACGCAAGGCGCTGGCAGGATATCGGTCGCCAGATTGCAGACTCGGTCGTGACGCAGTTCGAGGCCGGCGCCCCGGGCCGGTCACGCAAAACCGGCCGTATGCTAGCAAAAACCGGCTATTATTATCCGCTCAGTCCTCGGTCTGACTTGTCGCTGCACGCCGATGCGGTCTCGGGAGAGCCCCTTCGCGCTGGCGACGCGTGGCACGGCCTGGAAGAGTGGGGATCCTGGACGGCGACCGGCGCCGCGCGGATCGGCTGGCGAATGGAGGCGCCCCCGGCGCGCGCGCGCATCTATGTCGGCGTAAAAGGATTGCCGGGGCATCACTGCACGGTGGAATTGCGAAGCCCGGCAGGTCGGCGAACCCGGGCCCGCCTGGCCCCCTCCGAAGTCAAATGGATCAGCCTCGACTTCATCGGCGGCGACACGGACGAATTCGACGTGGAGATCACGTCCGACACGCACGAGAACCTCGCACGATCGGGAGACGGCCACGACACCCGGGTCATCGGCCCCGGAGTTCTCGGCGCTTACCTTTGCGACGCTGCCGACATGGCCGATCGCATGCGCTTCGCCGAAGCACTGGCCACCAACATGCTGATGCCGGGGCCGCTAGCCGACGATTGCGGCGCAACCCTTCGTCCGCGTTCTGCGCTCGCGGAGGCGGCCAGCTTTGTCTCGCCACCCGAGATCGACGAAGCGGCGCAGCCGGACACGGACGCCAGCATCCTCGTCCTGCAGACCTGCGACCCGATGGTCTATTATCCGATGATGGAGCAGAGCGCGCGCACGACCCGGGCCTATTGTGCACGGCACGGCCTGGCCTATCAGGCGTTCGTCGGGCTCAAGCGTGGCGATCTGCCGTGGCACGCCACCTACAACCGCATCGACATGCTCAGCGAACTGCTCGATCATGGCTTCCGCGGTTGGGTGCTCCATGTCGACGCAGACGCGTGGATCGTCGATCAGGCATTCGATTTGCGCGGCTATCTTGCCAACAAGGCGCGCTACGCGATGATCGGCGCGCCGTCAGGCGACTATATCGATCACTTCTGGAACATGAATATCGGCGTGATGCTGTTCAATCTCGGTCACCCGTTCATGCGCCGCTTCATCCGCGACTGGGTCGCGTTCCTGTCGAAATACGACCTTGTCGCCGATGCGCGCCACTGGAACCAGGAAATTCCCGACGATCAGGGCATGTTCCACCAGATCCTCGACAAGCACCCCGACAAGGCGAACCTCGTCCTCCACGTCGACAAGGGATTCTTCAACTCTCCCTGGGCGACCTTCGTGCGTCAGGCGATCCGAGCCGAGAACGCGGATATGGAATCGCGGCTGCTCCACATGCGGTCGGAGATCGATGCGATCCTGAAGGTCGATCTGCCCGCTGCCTGACCCTGCCTAAACCGGCTCGCGGCGGGCGACGAGCATGTTGTTGCCGGTATAGCGCAGGTCGATGTCGAAGCCGTCGAGCACTAGCTTGCGAACCATCGCGTCGATCGGCGCCTCGCCCACCGCCCAATAATGCGTCTCCATCACGATCAGCCTTATGCCCGACAGATCCGCGGCGGCGAAAAGGTCGGCCTCGCCGCCTTCGATATCGCAGACGATGACGTTCGCGCGGTGG
This sequence comes from Sphingomonas sp. FW306-1B-B10E, assembly GCF_058782005.1. Classification (NCBI taxonomy): domain Bacteria; kingdom Pseudomonadati; phylum Pseudomonadota; class Alphaproteobacteria; order Sphingomonadales; family Sphingomonadaceae; genus Sphingomonas; species Sphingomonas sp. FW306-1B-B10E. The sequence goes on along the minus strand of NZ_JBYSXG010000019.1, from coordinate 15,584 downwards.
CGCGCGATCTCGTTTTCGAAGATAAAGGTCGGGACCGGCACGACATGGCTGATATCGGGGTCCGACGCCGACGCGCCGAGGCGCGACGCCCAGAATTCCTTCGCCACGTAAAAGTCGACGGAGGCCGGCCAAGGCGTCGCGCGATTATGCAGTACGCCGTTGCGCGCATCGATCGCCGCCATGTCGTTGCGCGCGAAATTCGCGCGGGCATCCTCGACGATCTCGGGATTGGCGTCGAAGGTAAGGATCGCGGCGGGGTCTACGATTTCTGCGAGCACCATCGAGACCAGCCCGATCGCGGTGCCGATCTCGAGCACGCGGTCGCCCGGACGCACGATCTGACGGACGATGCCGCGCTCGCCGGCTTCGTAATGCCCCTCGGCAATCGAGGCGATAATGGCGGGCGCGTAGCGCTGGGTGTCGACGAACAGGCTGAGGCCGTCGATAGGGACGAGACGCCCGGAGCGATCTGCCGGTATCGACTCCCGCCGCGCGAGCATGCGCACATCGTGTTCCATCAGCGGGAGCCGATCGTCGGGAGGCACTTCGCGTCCGAACACCTCGCATTCGCTGAAATGCAGGCAATCGTTCGCATCGAGCCGGATCCGCACAAACCGGGCGATGTTCGCCTCCGCCAGATCGGCAACGAACGGCACCGCATCGAACACGCCGGGATCGCGCTTCTTGAAGCACGGATACCAGTCGATCCCATTGATCGAGCGCAGGATGGTGAAATGGCGCAGGCGATCGGCACAGTGGTGGCGATTGTGGATCACGACACGCGTGATCAGGTAAAGCTCGCCCAGATCCACCTGCCACCACGGATTCTGCTCCGGCGCGGTGTGGAATCCGGCCTCGCCGGAGACGATCCCGTTATTCGCCCCCACCGCATCGACCGAGGGATCGCGGCTGCCCGACCATTCGCAGGTAGAGCTCTGCGACGCGGGTTTGTTGAGCGCGAGATTTTCCATCGAAGCGACCTTTTTACGCAAAGAAATGCTCAGCGTGCCAGCTCGCGCACGGTGAACAGCGGCGAGAAGAGCTGGTTGATGATCTGCACCAGCTTGGCCGCCTGATTGGAGCGCGCATTGGCGATGTAAATCACGTCGCCGCCGCGCATCTCGAAGCGCTGCGCGAGGAAATAGCTTTCGGGCCGCAGCATGTTGAGGCGGTAGATCACCGGCGCCGGCGCGGTACCGCCGCCCTCGACATAGCGGAACACGAACACCGCGCTCGCATCCGCCTGCCGGTCTGACGGGCCGCCGGCGCGCGCGATTGCCTGAGCGAGGGTCATCGTCGGCGTCTGGAAAGGAATTTCGGAAACCTTGTCGGTCGCGCCAAACACCGTGAAGCTGCGCGGCCGCGGCAGCACTTCGATGCGGTCGCCCGGCAGCAGCACGAGGTCGTCGGGGCCCGCGGCGCGCACCAGATCGAGCTGGGTCTCGGCACTGCGCGGTCCCCGGGTCACGCGTACCGCCATGTCCGACGGGAACCCCGTCGCGCCTCCCGCCTCGGCGATCACATCGAGCAGCCGCTCGCGCGTCAGCGTCAACCGCAGCCGCCCCGGCGTCTTGACCGTGCCCATCACGAACACCGTATTGGTGACGTTCTCGCGCACTGATACCAGCACCTGGGCGTGCTGCGAGAAGCCCACCAGCCGCGCCTCGATCTCGTGCGCCACCTGGTCCGCGGTCATCCCGCCTACTAGCAGCCGGCCAAGATAGGGGAAAGCGACATAGCCCTCCTGGTCGACCGTCAGTGCCGGCATCACCTGCCCGCCCGCGCTCGGCGCGAAATTGCCAGGGCTTCCCGGCTCGAGCGATCCGCCGCTGAACAGCCGCGCGCCGACTTCGAACACCGTGACTTGCAGTACGTCCCCCGCCCCGACGCGGTCGACCGTGCCCGGCGCCGCCGCGAGCGTGGATAGCGTTGCCTGGCTGGCCGTGCCCGCAGCCGCCACCACCGTATCCGGAGTCAGGTCGACGATCCGCATCGGCAGCATCGGATCCTCGGTCGCGGCGTGCTGAACTTCGAGCGCGGTTGGGCCGCTCCGCGGCAAGGTGGCGCAGCCGCCTAGCGATATCGCCGCTATCGGACCCAACAGGCGGAGCGCCGTCGCAATGCGCACGATCATCATGAGTCAGGCTTTCGCAGGCGTCAGGGAGTGTAAGGCGGCAGGTTCGGCGCAGGCGATCAGCGGCCGGTAAAGCTGCGAGAGGCGCTCGCAAAAGGCGGGCAGCCCAAACTTCGCCGCCTGCGCCGGGCCGCCCACAGCGAGAGCGCGCCGCAGCGCCGCGTCGCCGTCCAGCCGACGCAGACCGGCGGCGATGGCCTGGATGTCATAAGGATCGACAGCGACCGCCGCGTCGCCGGCAATCTCGGGCAACGCCCCGCCGGTCGACACCAACACCGGCACGCCGCGCGCCATTGCCTCGAGCACCGGCAGGCCGAAGCCTTCGTAGAGCGACGGGAACAACACTGCGCGCGCGCCCTGGATCAATATGTCGAGCAGGCGGCGCGGCAGATATTCGATCACCGTGATGCGCTCGGCACCGGGCAGCGTCGTGCCGTGCGCCCCGCCGAGCAGGCCGAGTTCGGTCTCGGCCTTCCACGACCGCCCGCCGACGATCACCAATTTCGCCTCCGGCTCGGCGAGCAGGAATGCCTCGATCAGCCGACCAAGGTTCTTTTTCGGCTCGATCGCGCCGTAGAACAGGAAATAACCCTGCGGCGCGAGCGCAAACAGGCCGCGCAGCCGCGCCGCGACTTCGCCCGGATCGAGCGCGGCGACCGGGTCGATCGACTGGTAGCAATTGATCAGCCTGGCCGGATCGGCGCCGACGAATTCGATCAGGTCGCGGCGCGAAGTCTCGGAGACGGTGCAGATCCGGTCCCCCTCGGCGACGCAGCGCCGGAGCAGCCGCTCGTGATAGGCTTTATCTTCGAGGCTGGTATGCGGGAGCCGCAGCGGCACGAGGTCGTGAACCGTGTAGACATTGGCCGCGCCGTCGAGCCGGATCGGCACCGGATAGGTCCAGTGCATGACCTGCGGCGGGTTCTGCATCCGCACCCGCAGGAACCGCCCATAGCGCCGGAAATGCCGCGCTGCGACGCTCCACAGCCCGGAGAAATTGTGCAGCCCGGCAAAGGGCGGCAGCCGCTCGGCGATCGCCGGCGCGATCACCCGTGCGTGCAGCGCGATCGACTGTAGCGGCCGCACGCGCGGCGACACGTACCAGCGGTTCCAGCGCGCGCGTAGCGTCCGCGGCGGCGACACCGGCACGTCGCTCGCATTGCCCATTGCTTCGAAGAACAGCGTCTCCAGCACCTCGGTCGGCGCGCCGCGTTGGAGCGGCAGACCGAACACCAGCTCGGCCTCGCCGCCCATTGCCGCGACGGCGCGGCCTAGGGTACGGGCATAGGTCGCGACACCCGTGCCGCGCGGGAGCGCGAGATTGAGCCCGTCGATTCCGATGCGCAACGGTTCAGCCATACGAGGCCGCCGCCTGCCGAGCCGGCACCTGCGCCATCATCTCGGCGTAGAAATGCCGCAGCCGCCGCGCATAGCCGTCCAGCGCGAAGCGTTCGGCACGGGTGAATCCCGCGCGCTGGAGCCGTCGCGCCAGCATGTCGTCCTGCTCGAGTCGCGTTATCGCCACGGCCAGCTCCGCCTCGTCGCGTGGATCGATCAGCAAGGCGGCGTCGCCTGCGACTTCCTCGGTCGCCCCCCCGCGGGAGGTCAGCACCGGAGTGCCGAGCGTCATCGCCTCGATAATCGGCAGCCCGAAGCCCTCGGCCAGCGTGGGAAAAAGCAGCGCGCGGGCATTGCGCAGCAGCGCGATCAAGGTCGTGCGCGGTTGCCACGGCAGCGTCACCACCTTGTCCAACCTGGCCAATTCATCGCGGATCGCCCCCGCCCCCCAACCATCGGGCCCGACAATGACCAGGGGCAGCCGCGTCCCGCTGGCGGCGTGCGCGCGCGCTAGCGCGATCAGGTTCTTGCGATGCTCGATCGTGCCGCAAAAAATGAAGAACTTGCCCGGCCGAAGGCTGGCGGGAAGTGGCGGATCCTTTTGCAGCGGCAGTTCGATCGCCTGGCTGAGCGACACGATCCGCTCAGAGGGGCACGCCGTGGCATCGGCAATCGCAGTCCGCGCCGCTTCGCTGACGGTGACGATCCGGTCGGCGCGCTCGATCACCCGCTCGAGCAGCAGCCGGTGGCGCGGCGCGCGGATCCCGGTCAGCTCGGGATGGGTGAGCGGGATGGCATCGTGGACGGTGTAGAGGTTGATCGCGCCCTTCAGATAGAGCGGCACCGGATAGGTCCAGTGCATCACCGCCGGCGGCGCGTCGCACGCCACCGGCATGAGCCTGCGATGGAAATCGAAATAGACCTGCGCCTCGCGAAACATGTCGCGGCGCACCAGTCCCTCGCCCTGCCAGCCGCGGATCAGCTCGCCTGCGCGCGGGCGGGTGTGCCGCGCGCCGCCGCGCAACGCCGCTGCCCAGCGCCGCCAGCGATGGCGGTCGGCGCCGCACTCGTCGGTGAGCACCATGGGCGCCGCCCCGGCCTGGCCAAGGCACCTGGCCAGCATCGCAGCATAAGTCGCGACCCCCGTCCCGCCGCGCACCAGCATCCGCGCATCCAGACACACTTGCACCGGCGGCGCAGACGCGCCGAATTCGGCATGAAATACATAACGCCGATCATATATCTTGCGAATATTTATTTCGTTAGATGATGCGTGCATTACATCACCTATAATTATTATCTGAATATTTCGGCGAATTACTTGACGATTGACCCCATTCATTCAAAATACGGAAGTCTAATATATTTCCCGCGGAGTCGCGCACGTGATCCGATTTGAGAACGTCCATAAATCCTACCGCATCCGCAACTTCGAGAAGAAGGTCCTGATCGACCTCAGCTTCGTCCTCGAACGCGAGACCGCGCTCGGCATTTGCGGCGCGAATGGCGCGGGCAAGTCGACCTTGATGCGGCTGATCTCGGGGGTCGAGCATCCCAGCGCCGGCCGGATCACTCGCGCGATGTCGATCTCCTGGCCGATCGGTTATTCGAGTGCATTCCAGGGCAGCCTTACCGGCGCCGACAATCTGCGCTTCCTGGCGCGCGTCTACGACCGCGCGCCCGACGAGCTCCTCCACTATGTCGAGGACTTCGCCCAGCTCGGCGCCTATCTCTACCAGCCGATCAAGACCTATTCGGCGGGCATGACCGCGCGGCTGGCGTTCGGCGCGAGCCTCGCGATCGACTTCGACTGCTACCTGATCGACGAAGTCACTGCGGCGGGCGACGAGCGTTTCCGCCAGCGCTGCCGCGACGAGATCAAGCGGCGCAGCGACCATGCCGGGCTCGTCCTGATCTCGCACGATCCGGGCACGCTCCGGGACTATTGCCGGACCGGCGCGGTGCTCCAGGATGGCCGGCTCCGTTTCTACGACACGATCGACGAGGCGATCCACGTCCATCACGAGGCCCAGCAGCGCGCCGCCTGATCCGCGCGCCTGCAGAGTCACCGGACCAGCACCAGCATCTGATCGACCGCCCGGGGCGCATCGACCACATCGTCATGGTCGACCGGCACCGCCCCGCTCGCCGGATCGAGCCGCGAGAGCGCGAACCCGAAGCTGGTCACCCGCTCGAGAAAGCCGCGCGGGTCGAGGTACCGCGCGCCGGCGAATTCGAGGAACACCGTCAGCCGCCGGTCGCTGTCGAGGATGCCCTCCATCCCTTCCCAGATCCGCTCTTCCGATGTGTCTGCGTCGATCTTGATCAGGTCCGGCGCGATCTCGGAAAATTGGTCGAGCCGCCGCGTTACGAGCATCCCCGGATCGCCCGCCACCCCTGGGATTACATGCGCGTTCTTCGGCTCGCTTTCGGGAACGATCAGCCGCATCGCCGCGCCTTCGCGATCGCCAAGTGCGATCTCATGGACGACTACGCGCTCACCGAACCCGTTGACCGCCAACGTGTCGCACAGCCGCGCGGCGATCGGCGGATTGGGCTCGAACGCGTGGACCCGCCCCTGCGGCCCGGCCAGGTCCGCCATCAGCAGCGTGAAATAGCCGAGATTGGCACCGACATCGACGCACGTCATTCCCGGACGTACCGCTGCCGCGATAGCGGTCGTCGTCCACATTTCCCAATAGCCGTCGAGCATCAGGTGGGTGGAATGGCCCACGTCATTGGTATCGACGAACATCTTGTAGCGGCCAAGCACCCGCGCCAGCGCACGCCCCTCGCCGAGATAGGCAGTGTGGCAGAGGGCGCGGATCGCCGCTTCGCTGTCGCCCCGCGGTCGCGTGACAAGGTCGCGCGGATCGAACAGCGTGCCGGGCGCCGGGCCACCGTTCTCGCTCCGGAAAAGATGCGGCAACAGCGCCACTTGCGGCTTTCCTTCGTTGCTCGATCGGCATGCCGGCGAAGCCGTGCGGGAACTCGTCTCTCCCGCACGCACGCACACGATACACCTGCGGAAACCCACAGGCCGTACGCAGTCCGCCGCACGCCTATCGCCCGCCCTGTAACTTCCCACAGCTATCGAACGAGCCGGTGGCATTTACGCATCGTCAGTCGCTGCCCCCGAAACGCACACCTGGCATCACTGGATCTCCATCGTGCTCCTAGAAGACGCCAAGGCCGCCAGCACTACATCCGCCGCGCTGGTCGCCGCCGGGCGGAATGCGATCGCGGGCGAAGCCGCGGCACTGCAGCAACTGGCTGCGACGCTTGACGGCTGCTTCGCGGACGCCGTTCGGCTGTTACTCGATACCGCGCGTCAGGTAGTCGTCGCCGGGCTCGGCAAGTCGGGGCATATCGCGCGCAAGATCGCCGCGACGCTGACCGCGACCGGCACCCCATCCGCATTTGTTCACGCCGCCGACGCGCTGCACGGCGATATCGGCGCGCTGCGCAGCGGCGACACCTTGCTGATCCTGTCGAACTCGGGCGAGACCCCCGAATGCCGCGCCGTCGCCGATCGTGCGCGCGCAATCGGGATCCCGATCATCGCCATCACCGCGTACCCGCGCTCGGCACTGGGGCTGATCGCATCGGTCACGCTGGCGCTGCCGCCGGCCGCCGAAATCTGCCCGCTCGAATTGTCGCCGACGACCAGCTCGACAATGATGCTCGCACTCGGCGATGCGCTCGCGGTGACGGCGATGCGCGAGCGCGGATTGACGCGGGACGGCGTCCGCCAGCTGCACCCGGCTGGTCGAATCGGCCGCGATTTGGTGCCCGTCGCGCGACTGATGCACGGCCCAGACTCGCTCCCGCTCGTCGCGCCCGCCGCTCCGATGCGCGACGTCCTCGCAATCATGTCGGCCAAGGGCTTCGGCATCGCGATCGTCGCGGACGCGCAGCACCGGCTGATCGGCGTGATCACCGACGGCGACGTCCGCCGTCACGCGCATAACCTCGCCACAGCGACCGCCGCCGATATCCTCACCCCCGATCCCCACTCGATCCGGGCCGATGCGGTCGCGCGCGACGCGATGGCGCTGCTGCGCGATAACCGGATTACCGCATTGGTCGTCGTGGCCGCCGACGCACCTCAAGACGTCATCGGCCTGGTGCATATCCATGATTTCCTAGGCCTCGGCGTTTCCTGAAGGAAAGTACATGGATAGCGGCGTCACCCTCGTCATTCCTTCCCGTTACGAATCCGCGCGTTTCCCGGGCAAGCCGCTGGCGAAGCTTTCCGACGCTGACGGCAACACCAAGCCGCTGGTGCAGTGGACCTGGGAAGCGGCCGCGCGCGTCCGCGGAGTCGACCAGATCGTCGTCGCGACCGATGACGATCGGATCGCTGAAGCGGTCAGCCGTTTCGGCGGGCACGCCTTGCTGACCTCGCGCCGCTGCCGCAACGGCACCGAGCGCTGTGCCGAGGCTGCGCGGCTGCTGGGCGTGACCGGCGGGATTCTCGTCAATTTCCAGGGCGATTCGCCGCTCACGCCGCCCGACGCAGTCCAAGCGTTGATCGATCATATGCGCCACGACCCCGGCACCGCCGTCGTCACTCCGCGGGTGCGCTGTACCCCCGAGATGATCGAGCGCCTTGCCGCCTGTGACCGCGCCGGAGTCGCCGGGGGCACCACGGTGGTGGTGGATGATGCGGAGGACGCGCTTTACTTCTCGAAGCGGGTCCTGCCCTTCCTTCCTGACGCCGGACCGCTCCCGCCGGTGTTCCTCCACTTGGGCGCCTATGCCTATCGCGCGGCGGCCTTGACGCGCTACATCGAAGCCGGGCCGACGATGCTCGAAGAGGCGGAGGGCCTCGAGCAGCTTCGCTTCCTGCACCACGGCATTCGGATTCGCGCGGTGGAAACGCCGTTGCCGCGCACCGGCTTCTGGGAAGTCAACCTTCCTGGCGACATCGCGCTGGTCGAGAATTGCCTGGGCATCGACGTTCCGGCATGACCCGCGTCGCTTTCAGCCCGCGCGCAGCCGGTTCAGTCCGGTGCCTTGACGAAGCGCCGCACCATTTGCCCGCGCCACAACCAGCGGCCGGGGTGGTAATTGTAGAAGAACCAGCCCCAACTGAGACAGGCCAAAAGCGCCGGCACCGCCAGCGGATCGCGCTGCCCGCGCATGTGGCGATAGAGCGCCCAGTCGGCACGCCAGCGGTCGCGCTCGCCGCCGCCGCCGTGTATGCCATAGGCGTTGTCATGCGCCCGGCAGCCACAATTGCGATCGTGCCGGCGAGGATCGATCAGATGGCAATAGTTGCGCTCGGCCTCCGGCATGCCGGTATCTAGGCGCGCGCAGTGAGCCGGTTCAAGCGCCAGATCTTCTATCTCGGCGGGTTCGATCCGCGCGGCGTGCGCTTCTACCGCCAGCTGATGCGCGCCCAGCTCGCGCGCTACGCCGAACGCACCGGAGAGGTGGTTTCGATGACTCCGCGGCGCGGCGCCAAGCCGCACCGCAGCGACTGGACCATTGCCAACGGAACCGCGCAGGTGACCACCGAGTACGCGTTCCTGCGCTGGGAGGATATCGTCCGCGGCGCGTGGATCCGAAACCCCCTCGCGCTCGCCTGGCGCGCGGCGCGGACCTATCTCGCGCATCTCGCTTATCTCGATCGCGCCATCGCCCGGCGCCTACCGTGCGGGCCGCTGATCACCTTGGCCTATCCGCCGCTCGCCGCGCTGCTGCTGCCGCTGCTGATCGTGGCACTGGTGACCACGCTCGCCACACTCTGGCTGCCGCTGCTCGCCGCTCTGGTGATCGCCTTCCTCACCGCGATCGCAGCCGGCCCGCCGCTGCTCCGCGCGATCCACGTCCCCTGGCTGCTGCGCTTCTTCATCTTCAACAGCGAGTTCGCAGGGGGCGAAGGCCACCCCGAGCTCGAGCGCCGGCTCGGCCTGTTCGCCGACGCGATTGTCGCAGGAATCTCCTCCGGCCACGACGAAGTCCTGCTCGTCACCCACAGCAACGGTTCGATCCTCGCAATGTCGCTGATGGACCAACTGCTCGCGCGCTTCGACGGCAAGATACCCTCGGAGTTCGCGCTGGTCACCTTTGGCCAATGCATTCCGCTCGTCGCGGGCCGGCGCGACGCCACGGCGTTCCACGCCGAATTGCGACGCGTCGCCGCCGGCCAGTTCCGCTGGTTCGACCTGGGCTCGCCCCCCGACGGCGCCGCCTTTCACGGCGTCAATCCGCTGCTCTTCCATGCCGAGCGGATCGTGCCGCAGGTCGAACTGCTCTCGCCGCGCTTCCATATCTTCTACGACGCCGCGACCTATCACCGCGGCTGGCGCAACAAATACGAGATCCATTTCGACTATCTGCGGGTTGGCGACCGCGTCTCGCCGCTCGACCTGCCCAGCCTCACCGCCGCACGCCGCACGATCGCCGAAGCCGTCGCCTTGTTCCGTACGATCCCGTGACCCCGCGCTTCGTCCCGCCCTTTCCCGAGCCGCATGCGAGCAAGTCGTCGCTGCTCCTGCGATTCCTGCGCGGCTGGAATTCGTGGATCCACGTGCTGTTCGACAAGAGCTACACGATGCAGATGGGCGAGATCCACACGCCCGCGCAAAGCTTCTACATCGCCAACGAGCTCAGCCTGGTCGAGCGGACGATGGTCGAGGGCTGGCGCGACTTCCCCAAGCACCGCTTCCTCGTCGAGATGCTCGATCCGCTGATCGGCAACAGCCTGTTCTCGGCCAATGGCGACGATTGGCAGCAGCAGCGCGAGATGGTCAATCCCGCCTTTTCGCACACTGCGCTCGAAGCGGTCTTCCCGCTGATGCAGGCCGCGGCGACCGACCTGGCTGCGCGCATCGAGAAGCTGCCGGGCGACCAGCCCGTCGCGATCGACCCTCTGATGACCCATGTCGCCGGCGACATCATCTACCGCACGCTGTTTTCCGAGCAGCTCGCCGCCGAGCCCGCCGCGATCATCTACCGCGCCTTCCACCGCTACCAGCGCCACGCCCAGTCGGTGTCGATGCTGCGCATCTACGGCCTGCCCACGTTCGGCTTCCGCCGGGCGGCGGCGAAGGCGGCGCGGCACATCCACCAGGTCTTCGAACCGATCGTCCGCGCGCGCTACCAGGGCTATCACGCCGGCGCACCCAACGGCCCGGCCGATATCCTCCAGACCCTGCTCGAAGCGCGCCACCCCGAAACCGGCGCGCCGTTCAGCTATCGCCAGATCGTCGAGCAGGTATCGACGATCTTCCTCGCCGGGCACGAGACCAGCGCCAGCGCGATGAGCTGGGCGTTGTACATCCTCGCCTGCTGCCCAGAGCTGCAACAGGCAGTCCGCGACGAATGCCGCGCCGCCGGGATGAATGCGGCGCCCGAAGCCGCAGCGCTCAAGTCGCTGCCACGCACTCGCAACGTCTTCCGCGAGACCTTGCGGCTCTATCCCCCGGTGAGCTTCTTCCTACGCGAAGTCCTTTGTCCGACCGCAATGCGCGACAAGAAGCTCGAACCCGGCGCAATGCTGGTGGTGTCGCCTTGGCTGATCCAGCGCAACCGCGACCATTGGCCCGATCCGCACGCCTTCGACCCGACGAGATTCGAGCGCGCCGGGGCCCGCTCGGCCTGCCGCCATGCCTATCTGCCGTTCGGCAAGGGGCCCCGCGCCTGTGTCGGCGCGGGCTTCGCGGTGCAGGAAGCGCTGATCGTCCTCGCCGCGCTCGTCACGCGCTTCCAGCTGGCGCCGGTGCCCGGCGAGACCCCCGAGCCGGTCAGCCGCCTTACACTGCGACCGCGCCGGACGATCCGACTGCGCGTGACTCCCGCCTAACGCTACTTGGTCGGCCAGACCGTGAGGCTGGTCTCGACGAGCCGCTCGAGCTCCTCGCGGCTGGCGCCCGCCCCGGCCTGGAGCGACAGCCCCTGGAGCAAGGCCACCAGATAGCCCGAAAGCGCCTCGGCGTTCATATGCTCGGGGAGCTCGCCCGCCGCCTCGGCGCGTTCGAAGCGCTTGATCAGCGCATCCGCCGACGACTTGCGCCGCGCGATCACTTCCTCACGAATCGATTCGGCCTCGACTCCGCAGGCGACCGAGCTGATCACGCGCAGACACCCGCGCGGCTCGCAGTCGCTCGTCTGCATCTCCAGCGCCCCGCGCAGCAGCCGCTCGGCCACCCCGCGCGCGGTCGGCGCTTCGAGCGCGCCTTCCATGTAGGAGAGCTTCTCGCGCTCGTAGAGGTCGAGCGCCTTGCGGAACAGCGCCTCCTTGTTGCCGAACGCGGCGTACAGGCTGGGGCGCGTGATCCCCATTGCATCGGTCAGGTCGGTGAGCGACGCGCCCTCATACCCCTTGCTCCAGAATACGCGAAGCGCCTGGCTCAGCGCTTCGTCGACGCAGAATTCGCGCGGGCGCCCTTTGGCAGCGTTACAGATGGCAATTTTCATAATGATCGGTACATAATCGCAAACTGTGGAAAATACACTAGTATTAACGCGTAGCTGGTTAATCGGGTGCAAGCCACTGGGACACAAGGGGGTTGTCGCCGGAAAGATGCAAGCCTATGCACTGTTCGTTCGAACGAACGAAGGTGTGGATGGTCTCGACGACACTTCTCGACACAGCGATCGACCAATTCGGCAGGCTAGGATTCGAGGGCGCTAGCACGCGCGACATCGCCCGCGCCTCGGGCACCGCGATGTCGTCGATCACTTATCATTTCGGCGGCAAGCAGGGGCTGTACCTCGCGGCCGCCGAGCATATCGCCAATTCGATCCGCGCGATGCAAGGCGAAGCCACGGCGCAAGCGGTCGCCGCCGGGCGGGCCTCGCGCGAGGCCGCGATCGAATCGCTCGCCATGGTTCTCGACGGGCTTGCCCAGATGATGCTGCGCCCCGAGACCGAAGCCTGGTCGCGCTTCATCATCCGCGAGCAGCAATCGCCGACCGAGGCGTTCGAATTGCTTTTCTCCAAGGCGATGCAGCCGATCCTCGACGCGTTCGTCGAGCTGATTGGCCGCGCCCGGCCAGATCTTGCCCACCGCGAGACGGTGGCGATGGCGATCCTGCTGTTCGGCCAGGCGATGGTGCTCCGCGCGGGCCGCGCCGCGGTGTGCCGTGCACTCAAGGTCGACTGGATCGATGACGAGACCGCCGCACTGCTTCGCGCCCGCCTGCGCGCCAACGTGCTCTGCATCCTTTCGGAGAAGCCGCAATGAACCGACGCCGCCTGGCCGTCCTCGCTTTGGTCGTCATGCTCGTCGTCGCGGCGATCTTCACGCGCGGCTTCGGACTGTTGCCCGGCCGGCCCGATACCGAGCTCAGCCTCTACGGCAATGTCGACATCCGCGAAGTCGATATGGGCTTCCGCGTCGGCGGGCGGATCAGCGCGATCGGCGTCGACGAAGGCGCCAAGGTGACGCAGGGCCAATTGCTCGCGACGCTCGACACCGCGACGATCGATAGCCGCGTCGCCGAATCCGACGCACGCGTCGCGCAGGCCCAGGCCAATTACGACAAGGCACGCAACGGCGCCCGGGTGCAGGACGTCGCCCAGGCGAGCGCTCGGGTCGCCGCGGCGCAGGCGGTCTACGCCAATGCCCAGCGCGACTTCGCCCGGCGCCAGGCACTAGTCGAGCCCGGCGCGATCAGCCGCGACCTCTGGGAGCAGACCCGCGCCGACCGCGACCGCGCCGCCGCCCAGCTCGCCGAGGCGCGGCAGGGGCTGTCGCTGCTCCAGGCAGGCACGCGCCGCGAGGATGTCGCGGCAGCAGCGGCGGAGCTCCGCTCGGCGCAGGCGGCGCGCACCAGCGTCACTACCGACAAGTCGGACACGCGGCTGGTCGCGGCGACCGCGGGCACGGTCGTGACCCGCGCTCGCGAACCCGGCGCGATCGTCCAGCCGGGCGAGACGGTGCTGACCCTGTCGATCGACCGGCCGATGCGCGTGCGCGCTTATGTCGCCGAGACCGACCTAAGTCGGATCAGCCCGGGAATGAAGGTTCAGGTCCGCGCCGACGGCAACCCCAAGGCCTATCGCGGGACGATCGGCTATATCGCCCCGCGCGCCGAGTTCACTCCCAAGTCGGTCGAGACCGAGAACCTGCGCACCGACCTCGTTTACCAGGTCCGGGTGATCGTCGACGATCCCGATGACGCGCTGCGCCAGGGCCAGCCGGTGACGATCGCGGTGATCGGGGCAAGGCCGCGCCATGACGATTAGGCTAATCTTGCTCCCCTCCCTGAAAAGGAGGGGTTGGGGGTGGGTGCCGACGCGTCAGCGTCGGCCCATCCCGCGGCCGGGGTCGGCTCGCTTCGCTCGGACCCATCCCCTCCCTTTCAGGGAGAGGCGTGCCTAGTGGAAAGCGTCGCCCGCACCACCAACCTGGTCAAGCGCTTCGACACGCTGACCGCGCTCGACGGCGTCAGCATGACGATCGAACCCAGCAAGGTCACCGGCCTGGTCGGTCCCGACGGCGCGGGCAAGACCACCCTGATCCGTATCCTCGCCGGGCTGATGGCGCCGAGCGAAGGCACGGTCGAAGTCCTCGGCGCGCCGCCGCGGCAGAAGCTCGACGACCTGGGCTACATGCCGCAGCGCTTCGGCCTCTACGAAGACCTTACCGTCCTCGAGAACCTCACCCTCTATGCCGAAGTGCGCGGCCTCCCCAAGGCCGAGCACAAGCAGAGCTTCGACCGCCTTCTCGACTTCACCGACCTAGCCCGCTTCCAGGACCGCCTCGCCGGCAAGCTCTCGGGCGGCATGAAGCAGAAGCTCGGACTCGCCTGCGCACTCGTCAAGACGCCCAAGGTTCTGCTGCTCGACGAACCCGGCGTGGGAGTCGACCCGATCTCGCGGCGCGAGCTCTGGGCGATGGTCGGCGACCTGACCGACCAGGGGATCGGCGTATTGTGGTCGACCGCGTATCTCGACGAGGCCGAGAAGTGCGACACGGTCTATTTGCTCAACGACGGCAAATTGCTGTTCGACGGGCCGCCGGGCGACCTCACCGGCAAGGTTGCCGACCGCGTCTTCCGCGTTACAGGCTTCCAGGACCGCCGCCGCCATTTCCTCACGCGCACGCTAGATCGCGACGAAGTGATCGACGGCACGATCCAGGGCCGTTCGGTGCGACTGCTGATGGCCAAGGGCGCCCCCGCCCCGACTCCGCAATCGCTCGATGCCGAAGGCGCTGCGATGGAGCCCGCCTCGCCACGCTTCGAGGACGGTTTTATCGAGCGGCTCGGCGGCGGCCCGAGCGGCACCAGCGCGCTCGCCGAACGCTATCGCGAGATCCCCGAGAGCGATCAATGCGCGATAGAGGCGAAGGGCCTGACCAAGCGCTTCGGCGATTTCGTCGCGGCCAGCGACATGCACTTCCAGATCCCCCGCGGCCAGATCTTCGGGCTGCTCGGCCCCAATGGCGCGGGCAAATCGACGACCTTCAAGATGCTGTGCGGGCTGCTCACCCCGACCAGCGGCAGCGGGGCGGTGGCGGGGCACGACCTGCGCCGCTCACGCGCCGACGTCCGCGCGTCGCTCGGCTATATGGCGCAGAAATTCTCCCTCTACGGCGATCTCAGCGTCCGGCAGAATTTGGATTTCTTCGCCGGCGCCTATGACCTCGACCGCAAGGCCGCTGGCCGCGCGATCGAGGCGATGATCCAGATCTTCGAACTCGAGGGCAAGCTCAACGTCAATGCCGGCACCCTGCCCCTCGGCTTCAAGCAGCGGCTCGCGCTCGCCTGCGCAGTGATGCACGAGCCGCCCGTCCTCTTCCTCGACGAGCCGACCTCGGGCGTCGATCCCGTCACTCGCCGCGAATTTTGGACGCATATCAACGGGCTGGTCGAGAAGGGCGTGACCGTATTGGTCACTACGCACTTCATGGATGAGGCCGAATATTGCGACCGCGTCACTCTGATCTATCGCGCAGAACAGATCGCTACCGGCACCCCCGATGAATTGAAGAAACAGGCCGGCAAGCTCGCCGATATCGAAGACCCGACGATGGAAGACACCTTCATCGCGCTGATCGAAGAATTCGACCGCAAGCGCGAAGGAAAGGAGGCGGCATGAGGCGCGTACCTCGTATAAAGCCCCTCCCCTTCAGGGGAGGGGTTGGGGTGGGGC
>NZ_JBYSXG010000018.1:0-75485 GCF_058782005.1 Sphingomonas sp. FW306-1B-B10E | reverse complement strand
GGCATGCGGCTTCTCCTTGTCCGCTGCTCAACGCGGCGGGGCGGGGGCGGTTGCTTCGCGGCTTGCCCCGGGCCCCATGACTGCTATAGAGCCCGCCGACCGGCGGTGCCCTACGCGGGCGTGGCGGAACTGGTAGACGCGCCAGATTTAGGTTCTGGTATCGAAAGGTGTGGGGGTTCGAGTCCCTTCGCCCGCACCAGGCACCGCCGCTCTCTGATCAGCGTCCCGGCGCCGCGATCTCATTCTTTTTGGAAGTTCGAACTGATGCAGACTGTCGAGACGTTGAACGAGGGCCTCAAGCGCGCCTACACGCTGAAGATCACCGCCAAGGATATCGACAAGAAGGTCGATGCCGAAGTGAAGCGGGTCGCGCCGCAGGTCCGCATGCCCGGCTTCCGTCCCGGCAAGGTCCCCGCCAATCTCGTGCGCAAGATGCACGGCGAGGCGATCGCGCAGGACGCGCTCAACACCTCGATCCAGGAAGGCGTGCAGCAGCTCCTCGCCGAGCACAAGCTGCGCCCGGCGATGCAGCCCTCGGTCAGCCTCGAGGGCGACTATGCCCCCGGCGCCGATGCCGAGATCAAGGTCGAGCTCGAAGTGCTCCCCGACGTCCCCACGCCCTCGATCGACGGCCTCAAGCTCGAGCGCCTGACCGTCCCCGCCGACGATGCGGCGGTCGACGAGCAGCTCAACCAGCTCGCCAGCAACCAGAAGGGCTGGGACGATGCCGGCGAGGGCCACGAAGCCGCGACTGGCGACCAGGTCACGATGGATTTCGTCGGCAAGACCGCCGACGGCGTCGCCTTCGAGGGCGGCACCGGCGAAGGCATGGCGGTCGAGATCGGCTCGGGCCGCCTGATCCCAGGCTTCGAGGACCAGCTCGTCGGCGTCAAGACCGGCGACGAGAAGCAGATCAGCGTCACTTTCCCCGAGGATTACGGCTCGAAGGATCTCGCCGGCAAGCCCGCGACCTTCGACCTCAAGATCACCGCGGTCAAGACCGCCGGCGAGACCAAGATCGACGACGACTTCGCCAAGCAGCTCGGCCTGCAGGACCTCGAGCAGCTCAAGGGGCTCCTGAAGGGCCAGATCGAGCAGCAGCTCAACGGCCTGACCCGCACCTATATGAAGCGCAAGCTGCTCGACCAGCTCGCCGCCGGCCACGACTTCGCGGTGCCGCCGTCGATGGTTGAGGCCGAGTTCGACCAGATCTGGCACCAGCTGATGCACGAGACCGAGCATGAGGCCGATCCGGCCGCGGCCAAGGCCGAGCTCGAGGCCGAGCGCGAGGATTACCGCAAGATCGCCGAGCGCCGCGTCCGCCTGGGCCTGCTGCTCTCCGAGATCGGCACCGCCAATGGCGTCGAAGTCAACCAGCAGGAAATGAACCGGCTGATTGCCCAGGCCGCGCAGCAATACGGCCCCGAGGATCGCCAGCGCTTCATGCAATATGTCCAGCAGGAGCCGATGGCGGCTGCCCAGCTGCGCGCGCCGCTGTTCGAGGACAAGGTCGTCGACTTCCTGTTCGACAAGGCCGAGATCACCGACCGCGAAGTGACCCGCGAGGAGCTGGAAGCCGCGATCGAGTCCGACGAGGGCTTCGACACCGGCACGCACACCCACGATCACGACAACCACAAGCCCAAGGCGAAGAAGGCCAAGAAGGCGGCGGCGGAGGAAGCGCCTGCCGCTGAGGCGCCGGCCACCGACGCAGCGCCCGAGGCAGCGCCGGCGAAGAAGGCCGCCAAGCCGAAGAAGGTCGAAAAGGCCGATATCGAGCCCGCCGCCCCCGGCGACGAGCTCGTCCAGGCCGAGCCGGTGAAGAAGGCGCCGACCAAGAAGGCGCCTGCAGCGAAGGCCGAGGCAGCCGCCGAGGGCGAGGCGGCTCCGGCCAAGCCGAAAAAGGCGCCGGCGAAGAAGAAGGCGGACTAAGCGAGCCGCGCGGCTCGGCGAAGTACGGCAGCCCGCCGCTCCGATCGGGGAGCGGCGGGCTTGCTTTTGTCAGGCGAAGACTTCGGCGAGCTCGGGCGACGCCAGCCTAGGTTGCGCCTCGGCAATCCCGCGGATCAGCCGGATCGCAGCCACCGCCAGAGCGATTCCGGCGGCAGACTGGAACACGAACGGTCCCGTCCCGGCATTCGGGCCGCCGGCTATTTGGGCGAAGTAGCCGACAAAGCCGTGCAGCAGCCATAACCCCCACCACGCGCTCACGAGCCCGTCATTGCGCGTGTAATCGCCTTCGCCATGACTGGCGTTCCACAATTCGCGCATGCCATAAAACGGCTTCACCAGATTGGCGAAGGGCACTGCGAACCACCAGATCCGGGCGGCCGGAGTGTATTCAAGGTCCTGGTACCCGGCTTCGACCAGATTGCTCCCCGCAACATAGATCCACCGGCCGAATACCACGAAGGTGAGCAGCGTGACTGCCAGCGTGGCCATGTCCACCTCATTGGCGATGGGCGTGATATGCTCGCTATAGGCTTGCGGGAACAACCATGCGCTCAGCAATATGGCGGGCGTCGTGAGAGCGTCGATGATGACCATGACCGTTACCGCGAGCGTCAGCCCGCCGAGATTGCGCATTCCCATTGCTTTCCCCCCTTCGATGCCGGAATGATCCCCGCCAGGATGCGGGAATGTCAAAGAACAAATATGTCGAACGGTACCGATGCTCGTACTGAGGCGGGACTGACGCCGCGCATTGCCGTCCTTCTGCCCTGCTACAACGAGGAAGCCGCGATCGCGCAGACCGTGGCGAGCTTTCGCGCAGCGTTCCCGACTGCCGCCATCCACGTCTACGACAATAACAGCCGCGACCGCACGATCGAGGTCGCGCGCGCGGCCGGGGCGATCGTCCGCAGCGAGCGGATGCAGGGCAAGGGCAATGTCGTCCGGCGGATGTTCGCCGATGTGGACGCCGACATCTATGTCATGGCCGACGGCGACGCGACCTATGACGCCAGCGTCGCGCCGCTGATGGTCGACAGGCTGGTCCAGGAGGGGCTCGACATGATCGTCGGCACCCGCGTCCACGAGGCCGCCGAGGCCTATCGGCGCGGCCATGTGCTCGGCAATCGCGCGATGACCGGGCTGCTCGCCCAGCTGTTCGGGCGCAGCTTCACCGACATCTTCTCGGGCTACCGCGTCTTCTCGCGGCGCTTCGTCAAGAGCTTCCCGGTGCTCTCCTCGGGGTTCGAGATCGAGACCGAGATCAGCGTCCATGCGCTCGAGCTCAAGATGCCGGTCGGCGAGGTCGAGACGCGCTATTTCGCGCGGCCCGAGGGCTCGGCGTCGAAGCTCAACACCTATCGCGACGGCTTCCGGATCGCGAAGACGATCGCGGTTCTCTACCGGATTGAGCGGCCGATGCTGTTCTTCGGCTTCATCGCGACGGTCTTCGCGATGATGGCGGTGCTGCTCTCGGTGCCGCTGGGAATCACCTATCTGAAGACCGGGCTGGTGCCGCGTTTCCCCACCGCGATCCTCGCGACGGGGCTGATGATCCTCGCCTTTCTCAACCTGTTCACCGGGCTGATCCTCGACACCGTGGTCCGCGGCCGGCGCGAGATGCGGCGGCTGGCCTATCTGGCGCAGCCGGGGGTGTTCCGGGATTGAGCGTCAGACCCGATGAAGGGACGCGCCGTGCTCCTGCGAAAGCAGGAGCCCAGGGTAACGAAGGGTGTCGCTCGCGGCCCTTGGCTCCTGCTTTCGCAGGAGCACGAGAAGGGCAGTCTGACGGGCTCCATTATCGGGCGGCGTGCACCAACCCCAGCGCGATCAGGCTCTCCGCACTCGCGACGATCGCCTCTTCGTTCGATCGCGGCGTCCAGCCGAGCACCCGGCGTGCCTTGGCGTTGCTCGCATTCGCCCGGATCCCCAGCCGCGGCACCGCTTCGCGCGCCAGCGGGTTGAAGAGCGCGAGCAGCCGGACCAGCCAGTCGGGCAGTTCGCGCTTCGGCGCCTTCGCCCCCGCGGCGCCGAGCCGTTCGCGGAGCACCACGGCCATCTGGTGGAAGGACATCGCGTCGCCCGCGACCGCGAGGAAGCGCTCGCCCGCCGCGGCCGGATCGGTCATCGCGCGCAAATGCAGGTCGGCGACGTCGCGGACGTCGACCGCGCCGAGATAGAGCCGCGGCGTGCCGGGCATCTTGCCCTCCAGCATGGACCGGACGAGGAAGATCGAGGTCGAGAGGTCGCCGTTCAGCGCCGGCCCGAAGATGCCCACCGGATTGACCACCGCGAGCTCCATGCCGTTGCCCTCGCGGCCGACAAAGTCCCAGGCGGCGCGCTCGGCCAGCGTCTTGGACTTCATATAGGGCTGGACCGCCGGGCCGTCGGGATCGGTCCAGTCTTCCTCGGTATAGGGCGTGTCGCGCTGACCATGGCCATAGCCGATCGCGGCGAAGGACGAAGTCAGCACGACGCGCTTCACCCCGGCGTCGCGCGCGGCGCGCAGCACCCGCAGCGTGCCCTCTCGCGCCGGACGGATCAGCTCCTGTTCGTCCTTGGGCTGCGCGGGCGGGAAGGGCGAGGCGACGTGATGGACATAGTCGCAGCCGGCCGCCGCCTCGGCCCATCCGTCGTCCTTCTCCAGATCCGCGGCGAAGAAGGTCAGACGGTCGCCCGGGTCCGCGCCCGCCGCTGCGAGCGTCGCACGCACCTCGGCCTCGCGCGACAGGTTGCGCACGGTGGTGCGGACGTCGTGTCCGGCCGCGAGCAGCCGGAGGATCACATGGCTGCCGACGAAGCCGGAGCCGCCGGTCACTAGAACCTTGCTCATGTGTAACGATGTGGGCGTGGCGGGGGCGTCTTGCAATGTAGGATTCGAAGTGCTGCGCTTGGCTCGGTCGGCGGGAGGTCAGGCACATGCAAAGCGCTGGAGTCGTTTGTTGCGAGGGCGCAATACCGGACGCGCAGGTAAGGCGCGCAAGGGTGGCGCCAAAGTTGCGTCGGTGTGACCTGCAAGGCGCGTTGGTGGCGCGGCGCTGCGGCGCGCATGGCCCTTGGCCGCGCGCTCGTGGCGCGTCGCCGTCGCGTTGGTGGCGCGTCCACGGCACGTGTCGCTTGTCGCCGGAGAGAGCGATCGCGCCCGAACGCGCAACTTTGACAACTTTGCCGGGCACGAAGCCGGGTCGCTCGGTCGCTTTCCCGTCCCCCCTTGCGCCGCGCAGCCCGAGCGCCGATGTTGGGCGCCTGGGCAACCATCCAAGAGAAAAACCCGCATGCATCCGCTTTCCGGTCAGATGACCATTGATCCCGTTACTGGCGGTCTCGTTCCCATCGTTATCGAACAGTCGAGCCGCGGCGAGCGCAGCTTCGATATCTTCTCGCGCCTGCTGCGCGAGCGCATCGTCTTCGTGACCGGCGGCGTCGAGGACCAGATGGCCTCGCTGATCACCGCCCAGCTCCTCTTCCTCGAGTCCGAGAACCCGAAGAAGGACATCTGGATGTACATCAACTCGCCCGGTGGCGTGGTCACCGCCGGCATGGCGATCCACGACACGATGCAATATATCCGTCCGCGCGTCGGCACGGTGTGCATCGGCCAGGCGGCGTCGATGGGCAGCTTCCTGCTCGCGTCGGGCGAGCCGGGCCTGCGCGTCGCGCTGACCAATGCCCGAATCATGCTGCATCAGCCCTCGGGCGGCGCGCAGGGCATGGCGTCGGACATCGAGATCCAGGCTAAGGAAATCTTACGTATTCGCGCACGGATGAATGCGTTGTATTCGAAGTATACCGGCCAGCCGATCGAGCGGATCGAGCAGGTCATGGACCGCGACAGCTTCTTCGAGGCCGATGAGGCCAAGGCGTTCGGCGTCGTGGACGAAGTGTACGACAAGCGGCCGCAGCCGACCGAAGACGCAGCAGCTGCTTAAGATTGTTGGATTATAAGCCGTCCGTGGGCGAGTCCCCGGACGGCGATAACCGCTTGTTTGGGCGGATTATGGATTGCCGGATGGGAACCCGCGTGTAGGATGGCGGGTAATGGCTACGCGTCCGGCGCGTAAAGGATGGATTGAATGACCAAGCTCAGCGGCGGCGATTCCAAGAGCACGCTTTATTGCTCGTTCTGCGGCAAGTCGCAGCACGAGGTTCGCAAACTCATCGCCGGCCCGACCGTGTTCATCTGCGACGAGTGCGTCGAGCTCTGCAACGACATCATCCGCGAAGAGACCAAGTCGGCGCTCGTCAGCAAGAAGGACGGCGGCGTCCCCACGCCGCAGGAAATCTGCGACGTGCTCGACGATTACGTGATCGGGCAGAAGCAGGCGAAGCGCGTGCTCTCGGTCGCGGTGCACAACCATTACAAGCGGCTCAACCACGGCGCCAAGGGTGCCGATGTCGAGCTCGCCAAGTCGAACATCCTGCTCGTCGGCCCCACCGGCTGCGGCAAGACGCTGCTCGCCCAGACCTTGGCGCGCATCCTCGACGTGCCGTTCACCATGGCCGATGCGACGACGCTCACCGAAGCCGGCTATGTCGGCGAGGACGTCGAGAACATCATCCTCAAGCTGCTTCAGGCTTCGGACTATAATGTCGAGCGGGCGCAGCGCGGCATCGTCTATATCGACGAGATCGACAAGATCAGCCGCAAGGCCGAGAATCCCTCGATCACGCGCGACGTGTCGGGCGAGGGCGTGCAGCAGGCGCTGCTGAAGCTGATGGAAGGCACGACGGCCTCGGTGCCACCGCAGGGCGGCCGCAAGCATCCGCAGCAGGAATTCCTCCAGGTCGACACGACCAACATCCTGTTCATCTGCGGCGGCGCCTTCTCGGGGCTCGAGAAGATCATCGGCGATCGCCTCCAGGGCAAGTCGATCGGCTTCGGCGCCTATGTCGCGGCTCCGGAGGAGCGCCGCACCGGCGAGGTGCTGCGCCAGACCGAGCCGGAGGATCTGCTCAAGTTCGGCCTGATCCCCGAATTCGTCGGCCGTCTGCCGGTGATCGCGACGCTCGAGGACCTCGATGTCGACGCGCTGATCAAGATCCTGACCGAGCCGAAGAACGCCCTGGTCAAGCAGTATCAGAAGCTGTTCGACATGGAGGGGGTCAAGCTCAGCTTCAACGACGACGCGCTCACCGCGATCTCGAAGAAGGCGATCGAGCGCAAGACCGGCGCGCGCGGGCTCCGCTCGATCCTCGAGGCGATCCTGCTCGACACGATGTTCGACCTGCCCAGCATGGACGGCGTCGACGAGGTGATGATCGACAAGGACGTGGTCGAGGGCCGCAAGGACCCGGTCCGCATCTACGCGAACAAGGAAAAGGCCGGCAGCGCCGCCTGACGCGCTGTTGCCCAAATACTGCACAAGCGGTCGGAAAGACTTCTTTCCGGCCGTTTTTGTTTGGACCGACTCGGCCGTAAGGCGCACCCTCCTCCGATAGTAAAGACGAGATGGAGAGGTGACGTATGTCCGATTTTGCCATCCTCGACGACGACGAGCGTGAATATCATTCGCCGTTCGACCTGGCGCTCAACCCTACCGCCCTCGAGACTTTCAAATGGTTGGTACTTGGCCACGTCTTGTACGTGGTCGGGCTGGCGATGGTGCTCTATTTGCACATCGACAATGGCGCGGTGTGGATCACGCCCTTGTTCGGCCTGCCCTTCGTATGGCACGAACGGCACCACCGCGGCGGCGTAAAGGCGTTGGTCTTCCTGCTCGGCTTCACGCTGATGCACTATGTCGCGCTCAAGACGGTGCAGGGGATCACCGGCGACGAGGTCGGTTTCCTGCGCGGCTTTGTCGGCGGGGCGATCGGCGGCGGCGGGTGCCTGCTGCTCTGCGCGATCTTCGGTCTGCTCCGCAAAGGCTCGAGCCTGACCTTCGAGGCGTTCGGCACCGTCCTGCTCGGCGCGGTCGGCAGCTTCTGCCTCTACATGTACCTCACCACCGGCGCGAACGGCGACAGCTTCGCGAGCGACCTGATCCAGCCGCTCAAGATCTACACCCCGTGGCAGATCGCCTTCGCCTATGTGCTGGCACGGGTGCTGCGGCCGCTGAGCTAGCGGGGGGACCGTACCGCCGGGCCGTTCAGCGCCTTCCACGGGATCACCGCCCAATCGGGCGCGTCGCAGGCGCGGTTGGCGCGCGCGAAATAGGCGGCGACGAACAGGCCGTCGGCGGTGAGATAGGCCGAGGGAAAGCTCCACACCTCGGCGTCGTCGTAGGTGCAGCCTTCGGCCTCGTCGGCGACCATCTCCTTGGGATGATAGCGCTTGAGCAAGGCCACCAGTCCCTCGGCGAAAGCCTCGCCGCGATATTGGTACCAGGCGTCCGACTTCTCGGCCGGGGGCGGGGCCTTGCCGAAGCGGAGCAGGTCGTCGAGCTTGACCTCCGCGCCGGTGCGCGCGTCGTAGATTACGCCCTCGGTCCCGAAATCGGGATGCGCCGCGCCCGCGCAATCCCAGCCGGTCTGCCAGGCATAGCTGACAAAGGCGGCGTCGAGATGGACCGAGCTGACCTCGTCCATATCGATGCCCGCGCCGCCGCCCTGGGCGGGGCAACCGAACCAGTTGCGGACATGGTCCCACTGCGTCCGGATCAGTGCGGCGTTGATCTTGGCCAGCACTGCGGCCGCATAGCCGTTTTCGAGGCGGAACAGGCGAGTGCCGGTCCGCCGCTCGGTAAACCAGCGGATCGTGCGTGTCCCCTTGCGTTCGACCGTCCCCGGCTCGAGCCGCAGACCCGCGAGTTGCATTCGCTCATACGCCCCGAGATCGGCGGGGGCGCCTGCCGGTGCCGCGGGCGGCGTGGCGGGGGCGAGCGAGACGGGAAGCGTCGTGCCCTTGGCGGTGGTCAAGCTTCCCGCCCAGCCAGATCCCGCATGCTTCAGCGTGAGGCTGTCGTCTGTCGAGGGCGCGCGGAGCGTGATGCTGTCGCCCGCGCGCTCGCCCTCCAGCGCGATGTCGAGGCGGGAACTGCGGTAGAAATAGCGGCCGCTCGGCGCGCCCTTGCCTTGGTCCAGTTCGAGTACGATCGGCGCGGTGCCGGCCTTGCCTTCGTAGAGCTGTGCCGAAGCCGCATGGGGGAGGGCCAGCGCGGCGAGGAC
Source organism: Sphingomonas sp. FW306-1B-B10E (assembly GCF_058782005.1). NCBI lineage: Bacteria > Pseudomonadati > Pseudomonadota > Alphaproteobacteria > Sphingomonadales > Sphingomonadaceae > Sphingomonas > Sphingomonas sp. FW306-1B-B10E. The sequence goes on along the minus strand of NZ_JBYSXG010000018.1, from coordinate 66,428 downwards.
GAAAGCCCAGCGCATCGTCATTCGCCGCCGCCACGCGGATCGCGCTGCATCGCTTCGACTGCCGTGGAGCGCTTGAGGATGCGCGACGCCGGATCGACGACGACATGCGCGTCGGCCGGAACGGCGATGCTGCCCGTGCCGCCGGTCATCGCCACTGTCTCGACCCGATCGTCGATCTGGACCTCGACGGGCAGCGGGAACGGCTTGCCCTTGGGCGCCTTCCACTGAAGCGTCAGTCGCCCGCCCTCACGCGTATCGAGCAGCTCGGGGAGCGCTGCCTCGCGCAGATAGACGTCGAAGAACCACGTCATGTCCTTGCCCGTGACCTGGTTGACGATCGCGACATATTCGGGCGTCGTCGCGAAGCGCGGCTGGAAATTGCCCGGCTTGGGATCTGGGCGGCCATAGACCAGCCGGCGCGTGACCTCCCAAAAGGCCTTGTCGCCGATCGCGTTGCGCAGCGTGTGGAGCACCCAGGCCCCTTTGACGTAGATGTCGCCGCCGGGACCGCCCTTGTCCGCCTCATAGACCTCTTCCTCGGTCTTGATCCGGCCGGAGACGATCGGCGCCTTGTTCTCGATCTGGTTGCGGAATTTCTCCATCATCACCGCGTAGCGCGCCTCGCCCTCGCGCCAGCGGCCATAGAGCGGCTGCATATACTGGCCATAGCCTTCGTGGAGCCAGTAATCGTCCCAGTTCGCCGCCGACATCTGGTTGCCGAACCATTCGTGCGCGAGCTCGTGCTGGAACAGCCAGTCGAACCCGGTCGCGTCCTTGGCGTAATTGTTGCCATAGGCGTTGATCGTCTGGTGCTCCATGCCGAGATGGGGCGTCTCGACCACGCCGAGCTTCTCGTTGCCCCAGGGATAGGGTCCAACATTCGCCTCGAAGAAGTCGAGCGTCGGGGCGAATTCGGCGAACAGCCCCTTCGCGCCGGCCTCGCGGCCCGGGAGATGCCAGTAGTGCAGCGGGATCGTGTTGCCGAAGCGGCTGCGATAGCTGCCCTTGATCTCGACATAGGGCGCGATGTTAAGCGCCACCGAATAGGGGTTCGGGCTGCGCGCGCGCCAGTGCCATGTCGTGCGGCCGTCGGGAAGCGTGTCGACCTTCTGCAGCACGCCGTTGGAGGGCGCGGAGAGGCCCTTGGGCACGGTGATCTGCAGGTCGACCTTGGCGGGCTCGCCCGAGGGGAAGTCGAGGCACGGCCAGAACAGGTCGCAGCCATAGCCTTCGGCAGTGGTGGCGATCCATGGCTTGCCCTCGGGAGTCCTGCTCCACACCATGCCGTCGTCCCACGGCGCGCGCACCGCGACATGCGGCGTGCCGCCATAAACGATGCGCACCACCGCACGGCCGTCTGCAGCGAGCAAGGCGGGCAGGGTCACGGCCAGCCGCCCCTCGGGATTCGACCAGCTCGACTGCGGCAGTGGCGCGCCGTCGAGGCTGATCGCGCTGACCGGCAAATTCTTGTCGAGATCGATCAGCAGCCGGCGCTGCGGCGCGGAGGTAGTCAGCGTGAGCGTCGCGACCCCCTGAAGCTTCTGCGTCTCGGGGAAAACCTCGATCGCAAGGTCGACATGCTCCAGCCGCAGTGCCGCGCGCTCGGCGTCGATCGGTCCGCCCGATGCCTGGGTGGTCGCGGTGAGCGGGGGCTCGCCCGGTTTGACCTGCGCGAGGGCGGGGGAGGCGCTCAGCGAGAGCGTGGCGGCGAGCAGCAGACGGGTGGTGATGGCAACCTCCTTCAGGCAGGCCCCGTCAATGCCGCGATCGGCCGGCGAGCGCCAGTCCACAGCCAATCAATCCTTGGTGATTGATGCGGCTGGCGCGCGCCCCATATATAGTGAAGAGTGAGGGCCGCTCGGGCCCAGGAGTATTCATGAAGCAGTCCTATCCCGTCCTGCCGCTTCGCGACATCGTCGTCTTCCCGCACATGATCGTGCCGCTGTTCGTCGGCCGCGACAAGTCGGTCGCCGCGCTCGAAGCGGCGATGGCGGACGACAAGGAAATCTTCCTCGTCGCCCAGCTCGACCCCGCCGAGGACGATCCCGGCCGCGAGGATCTGTACGACACCGGCGTCTCCGCCGAAGTGCTGCAGCTGCTCAAGCTCCCCGACGGTACCGTCCGCGTGCTCGTCGCCGGCAAGGAGCGCGGCGTGCTCGAATCGGTCGACGAATCGGGCGCGTTCCTCACCGCGCAGGTAAGCCCGGTCGAGGAAGACGACGACCGCCTCGAAACCGCCAGCGAGGACTTGGGCGAGAAGGTGAGCAAGCTCACCCCCGAGAATTTGAGCCCCGAGCTCCAGGCGCTGATGCGCTCGGTGGTCGATCAATTCGAGAATTATGCCAAACTCAACCGCAAGCTTCCCGCCGAGACGGCGGTGCAGCTCGCCGAGCTCGACGATCCTTCGCGCCTCGCCGATGCGGTTGCCGCCAATATCGCGGTCAAGGTTTCCGACAAGCAGTCGCTGCTGGTCGAGAAGGACCCGCGCAAGCGCCTGGAGATGGTGTTCGCCTTCATGGAGGGCGAGCTCGGCGTGCTGCAGGTCGAGAAGAAGATCCGCAGCCGCGTCAAGCGCCAGATGGAGAAGACCCAGCGCGAATATTATCTCAACGAGCAGTTGAAGGCGATCCAGCGCGAACTCGGCAATGAGGGCGACGAGGGGGACGGCGACGAGGTCGCCGAGCTGACCCAGAAGATCGCGACGCTCAAGCTCAGCAAGGAAGCGCGCACCAAGGCGACGTCGGAACTCAAGAAGCTCAAGACGATGGCGCCGATGTCGGCCGAAGCCACGGTGGTGCGCAACTATCTAGACGTGCTGCTGGGCCTGCCCTGGGGCAAAAGGTCGAAGCTCAAGAAGGACATCGCCGAGGCGCAGGCCGTGCTCGACGAGGACCATTATGCGCTCGAGAAGGTCAAGGACCGGATCGTCGAATATCTCGCGGTCCAGGCGCGCACCAACAAGTTGAAGGGGCCGATCCTGTGCCTCGTCGGCCCTCCCGGCGTCGGCAAGACCAGCCTCGGCAAGAGTATCGCCAAGGCGACCGGGCGCGAGTTCATCCGCCAGTCGCTGGGCGGCGTACGCGACGAGGCCGAGATCCGCGGCCACCGCCGCACCTATATCGGCTCGCTGCCGGGCAAGATCGTCACCAATTTGCGCAAGGCCGGGGCGAGCAATCCGCTGTTCCTGCTCGACGAGATCGACAAGCTTGGCCAGGACTTCCGCGGCGATCCGGCCTCGGCGCTGCTCGAAGTGCTCGACCCCGAGCAGAACAACAAGTTCAACGATCATTATCTGGAGATCGACATCGATCTCTCGGACGTGATGTTCGTGTGCACGGCGAATTCGCTTAACCTGCCCCAGCCTTTGCTCGATCGCATGGAGATCATCCGGCTCGAGGGCTATACCGAGGACGAGAAGGTCGAGATCGCCGAGCGTCACCTGATACAGAAGCAGATCGACGCGCACGGGCTCAAGGAAGGCGAGTTCACCCTCACCGCCGAGGGGCTGCGCGCGCTGATCCAGAAATATACTCGCGAGGCAGGCGTCCGCACGCTCGAGCGCGAGATCGCCAAGCTGGCGCGCAAGGCGCTCCGGAAAATCCTCGAGGGCAAGGAAACCAGCGTCACGATCACGCCGGACAATCTCCACGAATATGCCGGGGTGCAGAAGTATCGCCACGGCCTGTCCGAGGAAGAGAATCAGATCGGTGCGGTCACCGGGCTCGCCTGGACCGAGGTCGGCGGCGAGCTGCTGACGATCGAGAGCGTCACCGTGCAGGGCAAGGGCGCGATCAAGACCACTGGCAAGCTCGGCGACGTGATGAAGGAGTCGGTCGAGACCGCGTTCAGCTTCGTCCGCGCCCGCGCACCGACCTATGGCATCAAGCCGAGCCTGTTCCAGCGGAAGGACGTCCACGTACACTTGCCCGAGGGCGCTGTGCCCAAGGACGGCCCTTCGGCCGGCATCGGGCTGGTGACGGCGATCGTCTCGACGATGACCGGTGTGCCGGTGCGCCGCGACATCGCGATGACCGGGGAAGTCACGTTGCGGGGCAGGGTGCTGCCGATCGGCGGGCTCAAGGAGAAACTGCTCGCAGCGCTGCGCGGCGGCATCAAGACGGTACTGATCCCGCAGGAGAACGAGAAGGATCTCGCCGAAATTCCCGCGAACATTCGCGAGGGCCTCGAGATCATCCCGGTGTCCCATGTCGACGAAGTGCTGCGGCGCGCGCTGGTCGAGCCGCTCACCGCGATCGACTGGACCGATGCGGACGAGCTCGCGGCGCAGCCGCCGGTGCACGTGCCGGGGATCGGCGACGCCGTTCATCATTGAAGAGGCGTAACTTTTGCGGCGAAAACCGCCGCAGAGGGTTTGACAGCGGTGGCGGTCGCGTGCTGACTGGCATACTCGGCCTGCCGCCGACTCAATTTTCACGAATGCACTCACTCAGGGGGAATCCACCAGCATGAACAAGCAAGAGCTGATCGGGACGGTCGCCGACACGTCCGGCCTCGGCAAGGGCGACGCCACCAAGGCCGTCGAAGCCGTGTTCGACGCGATCTCGACCGCGCTCAAGAAGGGCGACGAAGTGCGCCTGGTCGGCTTCGGCACCTTCTCGGTGAGCAAGCGCAAGGCTTCGACGGGTCGCAATCCGCGCACCGGCGAGGAAATGACGATCAAGGCGTCGAACCAGCCCAAGTTCAAGGCAGGCAAGGGTCTGAAGGACTCGGTCAACTGATCTGACCAAAGCCGGGCCTGGGGGCTGGACAAGCGCACCCCGCACCGCCTAAAGGCCCGCTTCCCGTTTCCGCCAAAGGGCCCAGCCCTTGGCGAATGGGCGCGTAGCTCAGTGGTAGAGCACTGTGTTCACACCGCAGGGGTCGCAAGTTCAATCCTTGCCGCGCCCACCATATCAAGGCCCGCCGACTCGAGCAGTCGGCGGGCTTTTTTCGTTATCGGCTCGTTCCCGCCGCGCCGATCTCGACTCTGTCATCCGCGCTTCACGGAGCCGACCTAGCGCTGGTCCGGCGATCGGGCGATTCCCCGTGCGTGTGAGGGGAGAAACAGCATGTCGGGGCCGTTACGAATCCCGGGCCAGCTCCCTGTCGGGGCCGCGTCACGATGAACGAATTGACCGTCGTCGCCGCGCGTCGCCACGCCGTCGCCGAGGAAGTCGCGCTGCGCGCCGCACTCCAGCGCTTCGTCGAAGGCCGACTGCGCGACCGCGACCAGGGCGAGGACATCGTCCAGGAAACCTATGTCCGCCTGTACGACTATCGCCGGCGCCGCGGGGTCGCGGATGTCGGGGCGTTCTGCTTCGCAGTTGCGCGCAACTTGGTGTTCGACCATTTTCGCCGCCACCGGACGATGCCGGCGCGCGCGCTGCTCGCTGAGGATATCGCCTGCCCATTGCCCCGCGCGGAGGAAGTGCTCGATTATCGCCAGCGCGTCGATATCCTGGTCAAGGCATTGCGGGTCATGCCGCCGCTTCGCCGCGAAGTGTTTCTTCGCTGCCGGCTCGATGGCATTGCGGCTTCGATCATCGCGGACGATCTCGAGATGAGCCGTGCGGCGGTGGAAAAGCATTGCACCCGCGCGGTCGCCGATCTGCGCGCCGCGCTCGAACGGCGCGGCTTGCCGCCGGGAGCGGCGCGATGACCGCCGTGAGCCGCCGCGCCGCGTTGCGCGATGCCGCGGGCTGGGCAGTGCGCGAGGACGAAGCGGTCCTCCGCCAATCGCCTCCCGCTGCCGCCGCCGATATCCAGGCGATGCTCGACGACCCTGCGCTCGCCGATGCGATGGCGCGGCTACCGCGGCTTTCGGACGGCGACATCCGCGAGATGCGCACCCATCGCCGTCGCGCGCTCGGTGCCGGCGGCGCGCTGGTGCTGGTTGCTGCGATCGGGCTCGGCGGCTGGGAGGCCGGTTGGTATCGCCCAGCGGCGCCGGCGCCGGTGCACTATCAGACCGCGCGTGGCCAGCAGCTCGATGTCGAGCTCGCCGATGGCTCGACGCTGCACTTGAACGGCGAGACCAGCCTCTACGTGACACTCGGCGCGCATAGCCGCAACGTCGCGATGCAGCGCGGCGAAGCCTATTTCGACATCGCGCATCGCCCCGACCAGCCCTTCACCGTGCGCGCCAAGGGGTCGGTGACGCGCGTGCTCGGCACGGCGTTCGACGTCGATATCGCGCGCGACGGCGTGCGGCTCGCGGTCTATCGCGGCAAGGTCCGCTTCGGCGGCGACGGCGCCCCGGACGTCGGCAAGGCTGTGATCGTCGAGGCGGGCTGGCGCAGTCGCTTTGCCGATGGCGAGGCGCACGCGCCGACACGCTTCGACGCATCGCAGCAGGATTGGCGCGACGGCTGGCTCGATATCGACAATATGCGGCTCGGCGAACTGGTCGACGCGCTCAACCGGCGCGGCGGTCCGCTGATCGCGCGGCCGCCCGAAGCGCTCGCCTCGATCGCGCTGTCCGGCCGCTTCCGGCTTGATAATCCCCAACAATTGCTCGGCGCGATCGGGCTGGCTTATGGTTTCGAGGTCGTCCGCAAAGGGAATGGGCTCGGACTCGTCCCCGCGGATTCGCAGCGATCGGTGCCGCAGAATCGCTGACGTGCGCACTGCAGCAATTTTTTTGTCCGGAAGCTGACCGACCTCCGTCTTCCCCCCGGGAGGTGCATCTCGCACCGAGCGGAGGAAGATCGTGGATCGCATTAGGGGAATTTCACTCATGGCCGTGGCAATCACGCTCGCCATGCCGGCCATGGCGCAGGCGCGCGGCGCCGAAGTCGCGATGAGCGCGCAGATGCGCTTCGACATCGGCGCATCCGACCTGCGCAGCGCCATCTCGCAATTCTCGCAGACCACCGGGCTGCAGGTCGTCGTCGCGCCGCAGGTCGTCGCCGGGCATCGCACCGCCGGCGTCCGCGGCGCGCTCACGGTACGTGCGGCGCTCGATCAGCTGTTGCGCGGCAGCAACCTCGCCGTGACGCTGCGCGGGGGCGTGGTGGTGCTCACCCCCGGGCGCGCCGCGCCGGCGCCGCGTCGAGCGGTCCGTACCGCCACCGCAACACCGACGATGCCCGCCGCCCAGGCCGTGACCGAGACCGATCCGGCCGAGGACCAGCCCGAGATCGTCGTGTCCGGCTACCGCCAGAGCATCGCGGCGGCGCAGGAACTCAAGCGCAGTGCCGTGGGTGCCGAGGACGACATCGTCGCATCCGATATCGCGGCCTTTCCCGACCTGAACCTCGCCGAGGCGCTGCAGCGCGTTCCGGGCATCACGATCACCCGCGACACCGGCGAGGGGCGCCAGATCGCGTTGCGCGGCCTCGGCGCCGATTTCACCCGCACCCAGCTCAACGGCATGGAAGTGATGGGCAACACCGCGTCGGGGATGGACAACCGCGGTGCGGTCAGCCGTTCGCGTTCGTTCGACTATAGCCTGTTCGCGTCCGAGCTCTTCAATCGCGTCGCGGTGCAGAAGTCCTTCGCGGCGGAGCAGGACGAAGGCGGCATCGCCGGCACCGTCCAGCTCTACAGCGCCAAGCCTTTCGATTATGACGGCTCGAAGATCGTCGTATCGGCCAAGGGCCAGACCAACACCAACACCAGCGGCGTGACGCCGCGCATCGTCGGGCTGGCGTCGACGCGTTCGGGCGATTTCGGCGCTTTGGTCTCGGTCGCGTATAGCGAGATCAAGAACAACGAATATGGCTATCGCAATTGGGGCTGGGGGCCGACCAAATACGGCGCCGCCAATATCGGTCCGGAGATCGACGCGGCGACGCGTGCCAAGCTGCTCGCCGGCGTCTTCCAGCCGACCGCGCAATCGCCGTCGAGCTGGTATACCGACCGCAAGCGGCTCGGCGTCACCTCCTCGCTGCAATATCACCCCGGCAGCAACTTCAAGCTCGACCTGGACTTCCTCTATGGCCGCCTGTGGGACTATCGCGACGATTATGCCCTCGCCACTGCGGGCAGCAATCCGCTCACCGGCGCCTCGGTCAACGGCACGCAGGTGATCCGCAATGCCGTGATCGACGACACCAACACGCTGCGCGCGGCGAGCTTCACCGGGATCGACCTGCGGTCCGAGCATCATATCGTCAAGAACCACACCGACTTCTATCAGGCGGTCGCCAATCTCGGCTGGAAGGTCGGCGAGCGGCTCACGATCAATGCGCTCGGCGGCTATGAGGAATCGGACTTCGCTCAGCCGGTATTCGACAAGGTGTTCATGGAGGCCAAGCAGACCGCCTTCAGCTACGATACGCGCCCGCGTGTGCCCGTCAACACCTATGGCATCGACCTCACCAACCCGGATCTGTGGACCGTCCAGCGCCTCGACGTGCAGGAAAACGAGATCACCAATCGCTACACCAATGGCAAGCTCGATGCTGAGTACGACCTAGGCGGCGGGCTGACCTTCAAGGCGGGCGGCGCGTACAAGCGGTTCACCAACAGCGGCTATACCTGGGCGAACAAGGTGTTCCACAACGTGCCCGCGAACATCGCCGTGCCGAGCAGCGTCAAGCAGCTCGTCGAGCCCGATACGTTGCTCCAGTACATCGTCGGCAATGTCGACGGAGTCTATGCGGCGATCGGCGACAAGCGCGACCTCACTGTGGCCAATCTCTCGGCCGGCAGCGACTACCGCGTCGAGGAAAAGACCTGGAACGGCTTCGCACAGTTCGAGCTCGATACCGATCTCGGCGGCATGCGGCTGCGCGCTAATGCGGGCCTTCGCTATTACACGACAGACCTGAACTCGTCGGGCCATCTCGCCACCACGGCGGGTTTCGTGCCGGTGTCGATCGACACCAACAGCCATGGCTGGCTTCCCGCCGCCAATGTCGCGCTCGATGTGGCCAAGGACCTGGTGATCCGCGTCAGCGCCAGCCGCAACGTCAATCGCCCCGGGCTCGGCGATCTCGCCGCGGCGGGCTCGATCACCACGCGCCCCAATGGCGGCAGCCTGAGCCTCGGCAATCCGTTCCTCAAGCCATATAAGGCAACATCGGTCGAAGGATCGATCGAATGGTACATGGATCGGTCGGGCTTCGCGTCGGTCGGCTTCTTCTACAAGAACATGGACAGCTTCATCTTGCCGACCACGACGACGATCCCCTATGGCCAGACCGGTCTGCCGCTGTCCCTGCTGATTCAGGGGCAGGACGCCAACACGCCCTATGACGTCAGTCAGCCGATCAACGGCCCCGGCGCCGACATCAAGGGCGTCGAAGTGGCGTTCCAGCACGACTTCACCTTCCTGCCGGCGCCGTTCGACCATTTCGGCGTCGTCGCCAACGGGACGTGGTTCGATGGTCACCAGCAGGCCAAGGTCGGTACCGCATTCGTGCGGCTGCCGCTGTTCAGCCTGTCCAAATGGGCAGCCAATGCGACGCTATATTATGAAGACAAGGATTGGGGTGTCCGCGTTTCGGATGCCTATCGCAGCAAATATTATACCGGCGTCGGCACGATCGGGAATGTCGGCGACTATATCGCCGCCACCCACAATATCGACTTCCAGGCGCATGTGAACCTGGCCCGCGGCATCAGGCTGGTCGCCGAGGGCATCAACCTCACCAACGAGCCGATCGAGCAGTTCGCCGGCGGCGAAATCGCCCGCCGCGTGGTCTACACGACCAGCGGGCGGACCTTCACGTTGGGCGTCAGCGCCGAGTTTTGATCGCGCGATCCCTCGCCTCGGCACCGGCCGGGGCGGGGGGCTCGCTTCGCGTCGATCGCGCCCTCGACCGGCACGACGTTCGGACCCTCGGGCAAAAAACACTGTCCGGATTGGTGGCGCCGTCCGTCTTCTTCTCGAAGGGGCAGGCAAGTCGATCCGGAGGCGATAGATGAAGTGTCGCCTTGGCTCGAACAGTGCTCGGAAAAATCAATGATTTACTTCCCCGGCCTGTTCTTCGCCGGCGAGTAAATGCGTGCGTACCACGTACATCAACCTGACTTATCACGGAGATTGTATGAAAAACCGATATCCGCTCGACAAGTTTCCTGTGCGTCTTGTATCCGCGGCCACCTTCGGCGCGCTCACCCTGTTCCCGCAGCTGGCGCAGGCGCAGGGCTGGCCGGCTCCGGTCGCGCCCCTGGCGCAGCGCGCGACTGCGCTCGACAAGAGGTTCCAGCCCGCAATCGATTTCGACACCGATGTCTGCTTCAACGCCCCAGCGGTCAGCGCAACCGGTGCGATCAGCCCGGCCGCGTCGACTTACGCCACTCGGCCGCCGGCATCGTGCCGCAGCGCCAGCTATCTGACGACGAGCAACGTCTATTCGCGCGCCCGCTGCAACAACGGCTATTGCGCCCTGGTCTACAGCTATTTCTGGCAGTCCGATTTCTCGCACGGCTATGATTGGGAGTCGATCATCGTGTGGATCACCGATCAGGGCGCGAACAGCACCGTGGTCGGCGTCACGCGCGGCGATCACGGCAACTGGGAAACCCGCGCGACCAGCGGGGGCCAGCTGCGCTTCGCCACCGATTCGACCGGCCAGCACGTCAAAATGGTCTATCACTACGAAACCTGGGGCTTCTCCCACCTCTGGCGCTTCTCGAAGACCGATAATGGCGACGAGCCGCCCGAGAACGGCACCGGCAATTGGGTGCTCCAGCCGCTGGTGAGCTGGAACGGCTATCCGTCGCTCAGCGTCCGCGACACGGTGTCGAACTATAATTTCAACGGCACGAATTTCGACAACAAGGAATCGCGCTTCGCGGGCGTGCTCGCGGCGGCGCTCAACACCAGCATCACGCCGGGCTTCAATCCCAATGTGGATTCCGGCGCGAACTCGCCGGGTTGCCCGAGCGGCTCGACGATGTGCTGATCGATTCCACCCCGCGTCGCCGAGGGCGACGCGGGGCGGGTCCTTGGAAAATGTCCATGCGAGAGAATCCGGCAATGTCGAAGCGAGCGCGCATTTTCGGAGGAGCGGTGCTGGTTGTCGCTGCTGCGGCAACGGGGCACTGGCTCCTGCGAGAGGGTGATGCGAGCGGCGGGGCCGCTCCAGACGGCATCATGGTCGTCAAGCCCGCGGCATCGGAGGCGGCCGCTGCGCCGGCTGTGGCCCAGAAGCCCAGCTCTGCGCGCCTTCCCGCCTTGCCCGAGCGGGTCGTCGCCCATGTCCGCCAGGAATATCCTTGGCTGCACGACGTCGACTTCCGCTGCGATGGCGGCGGATGCCAGGTCATTGCGACGATACCGCCGCCCACGGGGGATGCCTTCCTCAAGCAGCGGCAGGAAATGCTGCTCGGCGGATTGGCCAAGCTGGTCGAGGCCAACGGCTATCGAATGCTCGGCCCGCCCGAACTCGAAGAAGTCGATGACAATCTCTTCCACCTTCGCGCCAGGACGGTGCTGGTCCCCGATGCAGTCAGCTAGGGAAGGTATCCGCTACGCCGGCAGGCTATCGTCTTGGTCGTCGAGCCTGAAATGAAACATCCGGCTGGGCCCGTCCTCGGGGACGACGTAGAGGTCACGGCCTTCGATCGCCATGCCCTCGCCGGTATAGGGCCCGCCACGGCCCAGGGGCCTGACCGGCCCGACTGCACCGGCGCGCAAGGTCCGTTCGAGCTTCATCGATGGCCAGTCGATCCAGTCGACGGCGCCGCTCCACAGACTCAGCGATCCGCCTGCGACGAGCTGCCCGCCGACGAACTTCATGTCCTGGTAGCGGGTCGAAGAGGGGTTGGGGACGATCCGTGGCCGGGCATCGTCGCGCAGGTCGAAGACGTAGAACAATTTGCTGTCCCAATTGCCCGCGACGAGCCGGTGTCCCGACGCTGCCACGCAGCCCAGATGGTCCGCGACCCGGATCTTGCGACGTATCCGCAGGCTGTCCGCATCGACTTCGACGAGCACCGCGCTGCTGTTCGGCCGCATCTCCGCAACCGGGATCCAGATCGATCTTCCGGAGATCGATATTCCGCCGGGATGGTATCGGGCGCCGTCGGTGAGTTCGAGCCGGCGCCGGAGCTTGCCGGTCCGCCGGTCGAACTCGTGGAGATAGCCCTTGTGGCTCTCCTGATCGACCGAGGTTACCCAAATCCGGCGATCGCCGAGCTCGAGGCCCTGGACATGAAACACTTCACCTTCGAGCGGGAGCGCACCGACAAGGCGCGCATGCTCGATCGCGCCGTCGAACTGATCCGGAGCGGCCGCCACCGACAGGCAAGACAATAACAGGAAAATGACCGTCAAAGTGGATCGCATTGTCTTGCGGATCATTTGACTTGCCCTTGGACCTCGAATGTCCGCGTCCAATGGCAAATGGGTGTGTCAGAAAAGCTGCGCGTCCGTGAAGCGCGCAAGACTGTTTCTCGAGCGATTTTTACTGGTCGATTATCGGGCAGGGCTGCCCGGGCCGGGTACGTGCGCGGCAGCATCGTGCAACAGCGACGCAACAGGACTGCACTATCGCGCTTGTCGCATCGAAGATTCTATGGTCCTGTAGAGTCGAATGTGAAACGAAATGGGGCAATTTGATGGAATGGATGCTTCTGCCGCTCAGGCGCTACGCTGATTTTCAAGGCCGTTCGCGCCGGCGCGAATATTGGATGTTCCTGCTGTTCATCATGCTCGTCGTCTTCGCATGGGGCGCGATCTTCGCCGTTTTGGGCGGGATGAGCGGCTATGAAAGCGGCAACGGAATCGGCATGCTGGCGACGGTCTGGGCGCTGTTGGGCGGTCTCGCCTATCTCGCGATCCTGGTACCCAGCATTGCGGTTCAGGTCCGCCGTTTTCACGACCGCGACATGAGCGGCTGGTTCGTCCTGCTCAACTTCGTTCCTTATGTCGGCGGCCTGATCGTGTTCGTCTTCATGGTTTTGCCTGGCACCGAAGGTGAAAACCGCTTCGGGCCGGATCCAAAGGATCCCCACGGCGTCGACGCCGTCGCCGAAGTGTTCAGCTGACCTGACCTGGGCTACCGCCGCGACCAGCCACTGTGCTTGTTGTCGCGGCGGCGGCCCAGCATCATTCCGCGTTCGAGCCGCGCGCACAAAGCGGCATAATAATCCGACAAGAACCCGTAATCGTCGCCATCGTCGGGAAGCCCGGCCTTGCGCCGCACCGCGGCGGCCACCGTGACGACCGCCTCCTCGCGGTTCTTGCGCAGCACGTCCTCAAGCGTCTGGAGTTCGTAGACGCCATAGACGTCGAGCGCCGCGTCGGTGAACACGCGCCGGGGCCGCTGATCGGTCTGCGCAGCCAAGTCCACCGCCAGCTTGGCCCGCGCGTTGTGCACCACCCAGGTTCCCGCGATCAGGTCGCCCACGCGCAGCCGGTCGCGATTGAACAGCGGGAAGAACAGGAAAATTCCGGTCCAGGCGAGCGCGAACAGGACCATCCATCCATCGGCGGACCCTTCGGCGGCGCGCGCGCCCAGGAACGACAGCGGCAGGAAGAATTCGATCTCGCGCATCGCATTGCGCGCGATCACCGCCGCGCCGGTGAGGCGCCCGCCGTCGCGCGCGATTACCCGAAGCTTCATCAGGCGCTTGCCCGGCGTCGCCCCGCGGCTGCCCATCTCGAATAGCGTGAACCAGCCGTTGCGCAGCACGAACAGCCCGACCAGCCAGATGATCGCAAAGATGCCGCCTTCGGGACTGGCGATGTGCAGTAGGCCCAGCGCGGCCGATATCAGGGTCAGCGCGATGACGATAATCAGCCCGTCGACGAAGAAGGCAGTGGCGCGCGACGCCGCGGTGCCGAGCTTCAGCCGCAGGTCCACGCCCTCGGGCGTGATGAAGCTCCGTTGCAGGTCCGCGGGGCCGCGCGGCTTGCGGTCAGCGCGGCGCCAGCGCATCGCTACCCTCCCGACGGCGAGGCAGGAAGAAATAGCACAGCCAGCCGACCAGCGCCGCGATGCCGATGCCATAGCGCATCGCGTCGTTCTGGATCGTCTGGCGGCCGACGCCCTCGAGCAGGCCGGCAATCATCAGCATGCACACCACCCCCATCATCGCGACGGCGGTGCTGCGCCCGGCGCGGACCGCGGCGTCGGTGCGGGCGAGGCGGCCGGGGAAGGCGACCGCAGTGCCGATCCGCACCCCCGCGGCGCCGGCGATCGTCACGGCGAAAAGCTCGGTCGTGCCGTGGATCATCAGCCAGCCGACAAAGCCGAAGCCCAACCCCTTCTGGAAGAAGAGCGCGAGCATCGCCCCCAGGGTCAGGCCGTTGTAGAGGATCAGCAGCAGGGTAGGGACCGCGAATGCGAACCCCAGAGCGAAGGCGAAGATCGAGACCTGACTGTTATGCGTGAATAGGAACGCGGCGAAAGTCACCAGCATGTTTTCCTTCTCGTCCCCGTAGATCGTCGCGCGCAGCGTCTCGGTGCTTGCCGACGGATCGCGGCCGCCCGCCATGCCGTCGGGCAGGATGCTGTAATACCAGCTGGGGTCACCCGCCACGAGCGCGAACCCGACTACGGTTCCCACCACGAGCAGGACGAAGCAGAACAGGATCTCCTTCCACAGGTCCTGGACCGCGAGCGGCCAGCCCGACGCGAAGAAGCGCCCGATCTGCACGCCCAGCGATGTCGGCACGCCGTAGAGCTGGAAATAGGCGCGGGTGCAGAGCTGCTCGAGATAAGTGACCAGGGCGCGGTCGAGCGAGGTCTCGCGCGCGACCGAGAGCGAGGACAGGGTCGATCGGTAGAGCAGCGGCAGCGCGAGGATATCGTCGTCGTCGAGCGCACGGACCGACCGCTTTTCCATGCGAGTCAGTAGGCGATCGAGCCGTTCCCAATCAGCCTCGTGCGCCGCGCGGAAGCGGCTGGCATTGACCATCGGCGCGGCGCCGAGCGGCGGCTGTTCGGCGAGCGACGTCACAACAGGTTCCTTCGCTTGAGCGCCGAATAGCCCTCGACCACGCGATCGGCGACGCGATCATATTCGCTCTCGATCACGTGCGCGCCAAGGTGACGCAGCCGCGTGAGCACGGTCAGGCGGTCGCGCAGCAGCGCCGCCGCGGTGACCGCGCGGGTGACGTCGTCGGCGGTGACCGGCGGGGCGTCCACGATACCCTCCAGCTCGTCGTCGCGCAGCACGACGATGAGCAGCAGATGCGTCTGGAGCAGCCGCGCCGCCGCCTTGACCATGAACTCCGCCGAAGTGGGATCGGTGATCTCGGTGAACAGGATGATCATCGAGCGTCGGGTCAGCCGCGCCGCGAGCGTGGTCAGCGCATAAGTGTAGTTCGTCTCTTCGCCGCTATAGTCGATGCGCGCGGCGAGATGCTGGAGTTCGGCGAAGGCGGCGGGCCCGGTCACCAGCCCGCTCGCGACGCGCGGCCGCGAATCGAAGGCGTGGAGCGCCACGCGGTCCCCGAGCTTGAGCGCCACCCAGCCGGTCAGCAGCATTGCCGAGATCACGCGATCGAGCCGGCTGAGCCCGGCGAGCGGTTCGCTCATCTGGCGGCCCGAATCGATCGCGAAGACGATCTGGTTGTTGCGCTCGGTGCGAGTCTCCTTGGCGTGGAGCTTGGAATGACGTGCCGACTGCTTCCAGTCGATCGCGCGCCGGTCCATCCCTGCGCGAAACTCGACCAGGGCATCGAAATCGACTCCGTCGCCGCGCTCGATCTGCGCCATCATCCCGTTCATCGCGTGGCGCTGGAACAGCCGGGCGCCGCGATCATGGACCACGCTGAGATCGGGCAGGATCGCGACCGACGCGTCGAGCGCCATGGCCTGTTGCTTCCAGCCCAGCCCGAGCCGGCCGGTCCAGCGCAGCCACACTTGGTCGATCCGTCCAGTGCCGCGTCGCGAGGCGTGCAGCGCGATCGCGTAATGCCCTTTGCCGGCCTCAAGGTCGAGCCAGCGGACGCCATCGTCGACACGCTCGAGAAGCGCATTGGTCTGCAGCGCGAACTCCGCGCGCGCGGGCAGGGCGCCGCCTTCGATCGCGATGTGGAGCGTCGCGACGAGATCGGTACCCACGCCGGCACTGCGCGGAAGCGCGACCCGCGCGTCGGCCTTGGCGCGGCCGGCGCCGAGCAGCCCGTCGATCAGCGTGAGCACGACCACCGCCGCCGGCCAGGCCAAAGCCGCATACCAGCGCTCGGGGACCAGCAACGCGACGAGCAAGGTCACGGGCAGGCCTGCGACGATCGCGGCGATGGCGGTTCGCGTCGGATAGATCATGCGGCGCTCAGCGCGGCGCCTCGATCGCCTCGATGATGCCGCTCACGACGTCCTCGATCGCGCGGCCGTCGATCTCCGCGGCGGGCGACAGGATCAAGCGGTGGCGCAGCAGCGCCGGCGCGATCGCCTTCACATCGTCGGGAATGACGAAGTCGCGGCCTTCGATCGCCGCACGGGCACGCACCGCGCCCGCCATCATTGCGCCCGCGCGCGGCGAGGCGCCGCTCTCGAGGTCGGCGACGCCGCGCGTGGCGCGGATCAGCGCCAGGATATAGTCGACCACTTCATCGGCGACCCGGACCGTGGCGACCACATCGAGCGCGGCGGTGATCTGGGCCGCGTCGGCGATGGCGACGACACCCCAGTCCTCAGGCGCCATCGCGCCGGGACGGACGCCGTGCACGGCGATGATCTTGCGCTCTTCCTCGGCGCTCGGATAGTCGACGGTCTGCTTGAACAGGAAGCGGTCGAGTTGCGCCTCGGGCAGCGGATAAACGCCCTGCTGCTCGATCGGGTTCTGGGTGGCGACCACCGTGAAGCGGTCGCTGAGCGGCAGGCTCTCGCCGTCGATCGTCACGGTGCGCTCCTGCATCGCCTCCAGCAAGGCGGCCTGGGTCTTGGGCGGCGTCCGGTTGATCTCGTCGGCGAGCAGCAATTCGGTGAAGACCGGACCGCGCGTCAGCGTGAACTGGCTGGTCTGGAAGTTGAAGAGATTGGCACCGATAATGTCGCCCGGCATCAGGTCGGGCGTGAACTGGATCCGCCCGAAATCGAGCCCTACCGCGCGCGCGAAGCTGGACGCGAGCAGCGTCTTCGCGGTGCCCGGCGGGCCTTCGAGCAGGATGTGCCCGCCCGAGAAGAGTGCGATCAGCATCAGCTCAACGGTGTTCTCGTGCCCGACGACGGCGCGCGAGATCTGTTCGCGGATCTTCCCGGCGAGCGCGTGGACGGTGTCAACGGTCACTTGCTGTTCCTCATCTTGTCCCTCTGCCATGCATGGAGTGCGTTGGTCGCCTCGACCAGATCGCCGCGGTCGCGCGCCGACGCTGCTTTCTCGGCCAGTTCGGTGAAGCGTTGCGGGCCTTTGAGGCCGTCGAGATAGGTGTCGAGCGCCGCGTCGCGCAGCCGGGCGGGGGCGCCGAACGCGCGTGCGGCGCGCTCGCGGACCATTGCGGCATAACGTGCGCCCATCCGCGTCTCGCGACGCGCCTTTCGGACCAGCGCCGCGCTATTGTCGATCAGCGCCGCCTTGCCGAGCGCGATCGCGCGTTCGCGCGGCGCGATCGGCCCGAAGCGGGCCAGCGCCTGCCAGCCTGCCAGCAGCAGCGCCGCGGCGAGCCCGAGCGTCACCGCCAGGAAGGGCGGCTCGAACATCAGCTTGAGCGGACTTCGCGAAGCGCCGAGGCCGTTCAGAGAGACATCGAACGCAATGCCCTCGGCATCGGTCGAATTCATCCAGTCGAGCAAGGCGAGCGCCGACGAGGCCTGGCCGACGTCCTTCATCCCGATATTGTTGAGCAGGTCGGGATCGGCGAGCACGAACAACGGGCCTTCGCCGAGCTGCGCCAGCAGCACGCCGCCGTCGCCGTCGGTCAGCAGCGGGGATAGCGCCATCGGCACGCCGTCGAGCGTGGTCTCCTTCGGCAGGCCGGTGATGACCTGCGCCTGCTCGGGCTCGCGAAAGCGGATCGCGGCAGGCAGGCCGTGACTTTTGAGCACCCCACCTTCGGTACGCTTTTGCTGCATCTGGAAGCGGATCGACGGCGTCAACACGCCGATCGGTTCGCTCAGCGGCAACATGCTCACAGAACGGACCCAGCCGCGATGCTTGGGGTCGGGCGCGGTCTGCCACTTCGGCAAGATGAACAATGTCGGCTTGGCCTCGCGTCCGCTCAGCGCCGCACTGATGTTCGTGGCGGCGCGCTCGGGCGTGACGATAAGGAGGTCCTCGGTGTCGAACTGCGCGTCGCTGCGCAGGATGCGTGGGCTGCGCTCGGTGGCGTCGGCAAGCGCGACCAGCGCGCGATAGCCGGTCGCCGCATTCGAGAGCGCGTGTGCGCCGCCGTTGCGGCCCGAGCCGAGGTCCGGGCCATAGGCACCGAGTACCAGCATACCGACAAAGCCGAGCACGCCGACAACCAGCATCAACGCTACCGTCCGGGCGCGGAACAGCCCGCTATCGGGCGCCTTGCCGATCGCGACGTCGCTCATCCGTGCCAGCTCCGCGCGCGGGCGAAATCGGCATAGGCCTCGCGGCAGCGGCCCCATTCGTCCGCCCCGACCGGCGTCCCACCGAACAGGCTGCGCTCGACCACGCCGGCGAGATCGGCGAACAGCCGGCGCGGCGCAGGCGGGATCGCCTCGGCGCGCGCAAGGTCGCGGCTGGTGAGTGCGGGCCGCAACAGCCGCGGCCGCCGTTGTCCGATATCCTCGACGCTGCGAAGCAAGAGGTGATGGACCGCCTCGGCATATTGCCCGGACGCTGCCAGCCGATCGGCTTCGTTGAGCCACTGACGAGCGGGCTCGGCCGCGGGCGTCCAATCGTCGATCGGCTCGGCTGCCTCGCTGGTCGCGGCGCTGCGCGCGCGGCGCCGAACGGGGAGGCGCCACTCGCCGTGGCGGATGCGGTCATACGCCACGCGCAGCACGAACAGGAGAAGGAGGACGATCATCGCCCACAGGATGATCCGCGCATAAGGCGCGTCGGGCATGAAGCTCGATATCCAGCGCAGAAAGCGCCCGATGGGCCTGGCCAGCTGCTGGGCAGATCGGCCGAGCGCCTTGAGCCATTCCGGGGGCGGGGCGGGCGGCTGCAGCGGGAGCATGTCGAACTGGACGTCGCCGCCATCGCGCAGCGCGCGATGCGCCGCGACCAGCCGCGCGTCCGTTGCCCCTTCCGCTTCGCTCATCCCATGCCCCCGGGTCCAAACCCATAATCGAATGACACGGACCCGCAAGCCATTTGGCGAATCAGCATGAGCAAACTAAGTCAGTCACTTGTGACCGGGACTTGCTACCAATCGATTTCACCCGGGACGAAAGCCATTCCTAGGCGCGCTCGACATCGGTCACGCCCGTGACAGCAGACTCGCTGCGGCGGGCCCGCTGGACGCGTTCGACGATGCGCTGGTAGCCGATCCGGGCGGACAGGCTGAGCGCCTGGTCCAACAAGGCGCTACCGGATTTGGGATCGCCGCGCTGAATCAGGATCTCGCCGATCTGGACGCGAAGCGATATTTTGTGGAGGCTGTGGCCGAAACGGCATGCCACCGCCAGCGCATCGCAGGAATGCTTGAGCGCCGCGTCGAATTCCCCGCTCCACAACATCATCCGGGCCAGGCTGGCGCTGGCCTCGATGCGCACGCGATAGGAATCGGTGAGCGCCGCATAATCGAGCGCGCGGTGGATATCGTCCAGCGCCTGCCTGCGGGAAATGCCGCTGCCATGCGTGTGCCGCTCGGACCCCGCGCGGAGCAGGCGCGCGCGATAGGACATGTCCATCTGATGCGCTGCGTCGGCCGCGGCGATGGCGAGCTCAGTCTGATGCTTCGCGCTGTCCTTGTCGCGCGCGATCTGGCGGAGCGAGGCATAATGGCGCTGGAACAGCGCATAGCCACGCTGCTCCCCCAGCCGTCGCAAGATCGAGATCGAGCGCTCGAACAGACCCTTGGCGGTCTTCTCATAACCCCGATTCTGCCCGATCAGGCCGCGATAGCCGGTGATCAGCCCGACCATGAGCAGCTCCTCGCGAGTGAATTGCGGGTTCGAGCAATCGTCGATGAAGCCGGATTGCTCGCCGAAGAGGTTGAGGATCCGCCAGGCGCGTCCGCGGGAAACTCCCTCTTTGTCCGTGAAGCTTCGGGGCGCCGCCCAGAGCGCCTGATCGATCGTCGCCTCGATCTCGTCGAGCCGCGTCTCCGCACTGCGCAGGCGGCCGCGCTCGATGAGGACGCCGATCATGTTGAGGGTGATCCGGCGCCAATTGTGGCCCCGATGGTCGCGCTCGAGATGGGTCTCGTTCATGCGCAGCGCGAGGCTGAACGAGCGCCGCGCGCCGTACAGGTCCCCCTGTGCAAGTTTGACCACGCCGCGCTCGTTGTGGAGCCAGACGAGATCGTCCGGATAAAAGGGCTCGGGGCCGAGCTTGTCGAGAAGCGCCTTGTCGAGCTTCTTGGCCTTCACGATTTCCCGCACGATCTCGCGCGCGCTGGCGATCTTCCCGAAACCCGTGAGCAGCCGGTCGAGCCGGTCGGAATGCTCGGTAAGCGCGCCGTCACGCGACACGCTGACCAGGCGATCGTTGCGGTCGATCGAGAGGAGGTTGCTGGTCGAATAATAGCCGCGGATCACTGCGAGCGCTGCCCGGAGGCATGAAACCGCCCTCGGCGTGCACAAGGCCTGGAATTCGGCCTTGGTGACCCGCGTTTCGCCCGGATGGTTTGCGATCTGGACCAGATGCGCGGGCGTCAACGCATTCGCGACATCCGCCCTGAGGACGTCCGAGGTTGGAATGTGATCCTTGGGAGCGCCGATCAACCGATCGACGAGGTTGCCGAGCTCGTCATGGAATTGCGGCTCGGGCATGTAATCGTCGGCCGGCTGGGCCGCGAACAGTGACATGTTGAAGGTGCTGGACAATTTGGCTTCGGACAGCGGGACGCCGTGCCGCTCGCGCAGCTCTGTCGCCAGTGCGCGATGCAGCCCGAACCGCGACTTGAGCTCGACGGGGGCGGGCACGAACGGGGCTCCGTCATTGATATGGCTCTCTGCGTCGAAGCGCGCGATCTCGGTGACCAGCGCCAATTTGCGCAGCATCTCGACGGTCTCGAGCAGCAGGTCCTCCGCGGTGCCCGCCGAAGCCTTCTCGTGCAGTATCGCCGCGATCCGCGGCACGTGAAGCAGCACGTGGAGCTCGACCGGCCAGCCGATAAAAGCCATTGCTCGCAAGATCTCGAACGCCACCTCGCTGACGAGAAATTTCCCCAGCACGGCCGGTGCCAGATATGCCGAGAAGAATGCGCGGCGCACCGCATCGCGGCCCGTATGATGCGCGATCTGCAGCTTGGCGCGTGCGGCCGGACTGATGATCTTGTCTTCGGGCAGCACAGGCTGCAGCTTCTTCGCCTCGTCCTTGAAACGTTGGACCAGGAATTCGAGATATTTGGAATCGACGAGCTGCGCCGGATCCTCGGGGTCGGCCCTGCGCTCCGGCGCCGGCGTGGACATCGTGAACGTCACCTGGCCCAGCGTGTCGAGATAGCGGCGGAGGCGCTCGGTCCCCAGCAGGAGCCATTGCACGTTGGCCTGGGCATTCGCCGGGGCGAGCACGCAACGCAGCAAATGGTCGAGTTCGGCGCTCAGCGGCGCGCCGTCGAAGCCGAAGAAGCGATCGACGCCGTTCAGCACTACGAGCGCCGGCCGTTGAATTCTAAAGGCTTCGCCGGACGCGAGCAGAAGCTCCCGGCACGGGCGCGCCGCCTCGGGATCGGCACCCCGTTCCCACAGGAAGTCGGCGATGCCGGACAGCAGCGCGTCGCTGTCATAGCTGAAGCCCGCATTGACGAGCAGCCGGTCGCACGCTTCCGTCTTCGCGAAAGACCAGGGCCCGAGCTCGGTGGGGCCATTCTGGATAATCCATTCGGCGAGAAGGCCGCGCCCAAATCCGGGCTTACTCAGGCCCGCGTACAGGCGGGAAGATTGCGCGGCCGGCGGCACCGCGTCATCGCGGCTGGTTTGTTGGAATGTGATGGGGGTAGCGGGCGGCCTCGCATCGCTCGCGCCCGTAGCCGCAACGAATGTTTGCCTGTTGGCCGCGTCCGCGAGCAGCGGGGTTCCCCATAGGC
Source organism: Sphingomonas sp. FW306-1B-B10E (assembly GCF_058782005.1). NCBI lineage: Bacteria > Pseudomonadati > Pseudomonadota > Alphaproteobacteria > Sphingomonadales > Sphingomonadaceae > Sphingomonas > Sphingomonas sp. FW306-1B-B10E. Next base: position 44,413 of record NZ_JBYSXG010000018.1, on the reverse strand, counting down.
GGACGGGACGGTCGCATTTGGCTTGCGCCCGCAGCACGGTATCCCGCCACCGGTCGCCGATCCGGTCGCCGAAGGTCTCGATTTTCCCAACGGTGTCCGGCAATTCGCGGACCATCGCCTCCAAGGCGGCGAGTGCGATTTCGGTTACCGCAGCCTGACGGCTCCTGCGGAGCCTGACCTTCTCTTCCGGAACGCTGTCGAGCGCCGCCTGTGCAGCTTGGTGCCTCAACCGGAAATGATGCGGCTTCTTCCTGCTCTTCCACACCAGGTCGTCGTCGAAGATCACCAGCACGCCCAGGCGCTGGAGGAAGTCCAGCCGCTTCAGCCGCTTCTCTTCGGCCCTGATCACGGGGTCGGTGTCGAAGCGCGTGGTGTTCCACAGCAGGAACGCGGGCGCGGTGCGGCGATAGGGGCTGTCGCTTACGAAATCCTGCAGCGTCGCGTTGATCTCGCCCTCGCTCATGCCGACGCCAACGAACAGGACGGGATTGCCGGCAAATAGCACGCGCAGCCCGTGCTCGAACGGGTTCTTGAACAGGTCGTCCCGCCGGTAGAGCCGGTCATAGTCGCGGATGTCGACGACCATCGAGTCGGGGAGGTCCGCGCGACCATGAAGGTGCAGGATATGGCGGTCGATGTTGGCCGACCCCACTGCGAATTCGATCAGGCGGTCCACGCGCTCCCGGTCGAGGACGTCGCTCTCTGTCGACATGCCATCGGCATTGGTGCGGCTCATGCGATTTATCCGGTCCCGCACGATCTGGCGCTGCGCAGTGGGCGCGCCGACATAGTCGAGGAATTTCCCCCCTTTGTCTGGGTCTGCACTGGCAACGGCTTTCGCATCGGCAAGCGCGAGCGCATCGCGCTCAGCCTGGCCGAGCATCAGTGCGCGCTCGAGCTCGAAGTCGTAATTCAGCGTGACGAAACGATTTATGCCGAGGCTCTGCAGTAGCGGTTCGACTGGCGACGGCTTCGACGGCCCGCTCCGCGTCCGAAAGCGCGCGGCGAACCTTTCGTCGAATTCCTCGCGCGGCGGCTTTTCCCCGGAGGCATTCGGCGTCCTTGTGCGGCCGTGGATCTGCAGCACTTCTTCCAGCGCATCGAATGCCTCCCGGATGACGTTGAAGTGCACGCGATTGTCGATGCGGCGGATTTCCGTCGGCTTGGTCTCGAGTTCGCCGCAATGGCGATCTATGGTATCGATCAGCGCGCGGGCCTGGCGATCGGTCGTGGCAAGCGTGTCGAGCCGGCCCTTTACGATCTCGGCACAGTCCCTCGCGTCCCGGCCGAACACCCGGCACAGCCCCTCCCAGGAGAAATAGCCGAGCGCCTCGGTGCTCATCGCGCCGGTCAGCGCGATCAGCCGGCCATCGCGCAAGCCGCGCGTCAGCTCGAGCAACGCGCGATCGCGCAACTTGTCATCGTCGAACAGGTATCGCTTGATGAACGTCGTCATGGCATCCCCCCCGGACAGGGGTTCATCTGCAACGGCGCATGACGGTATGCGACGACGCTCCCCCATGTTGATGTTGAATAAGCAACAGGTTCGACAGGAGCGAATCGCGAACTAGCTTCATCCTAGTATATCGCGTCCGAATTGGTAATCTATTCGAGCGGTCCATGATGATATCGCCGAAGTGTCGGAGCTCGCCTGGAAAATCGCAGCTTTGCTTCGGAAGTTGCTTGACCGCGGCAGTTTTATGGTCAATCTCGGGCTGCGGCGGGTCAATCAGAACAATAGCCGCGGTGTCGCAAAAACTGCTTTTTTGGACACGTCGGGGCGCCCCATCCATGCGCTCGGGCGACGGGGAGGGGCTATTGCGTCGACATCGCGTCGAGTGGCTGCGTGGCGCCATCGCGGGACTCGCTGTCGCGGCTGCCAGCGGCTGCACGCCGCACTCCTATGCCGGAATCGACCTGCGCCCGGGCCGCGCCCCGGCCGAGGTGCAGACGCTCGCCGCACGCGCGCAGGCGGGCGACAAGCAGGCCCAGCTCGAGCTGGGCATGCGCTATGAGACAGGGCGCGGGCTTCCTCGGAATCCTGTTCGCGCCGAGCGCCTATACGCCACAGCCTCGCGCAGCAGCGGCGGAAGATTGGTTGTGTATGTTCCTGCCGCGGCGGGTATGCCTTCGCGGCTGGAGGCTGTCGACAGGCCGCTGGTTCCCGGCTTGGCCGAGGCTCGCCTGCGGCTGGAGCGACTGCGTGCCGGAAGAGATCTCTCGCGATGAGTAAAGTGGCGCAAAGCGGGCCCTGGCCTTGCCTGACACGGCGCGCGGTATGTTCGTACCAACCTGATCCGGTGTGCAATTTGACTTTTCGCACGCAGGCCCTGCACCGGGCGCCCCGGAGCTCTGATCATCGACCATATTTGTCGATTTCGAGACGGAATTTCCGAATGCGTTTCATGAAACTCGGTCCGTCTAGAACTTTCGTAGCCGCGGTGTGCGGCATGATGATTATCTCAGCCGCATCCGCCCTGACGGGATGTCAATCCAGCGCGCACGATAGCCGTGGGAAAGAGTTGCTTAGATCCCAATGTAGAAGCGATCTGATTGTGGAAAAAAGATATCGCGCCGCGGCGGAAAAGCTAAAAGAATCCATTCGATCTGGGGTCGTCGATAGATGGAAGGATGTGCGTTTTTCAAGCGGTCGGTATAATGAAGGTATATATTTAACGCATTACGATAGTGAGATGAGTAAGGCAGGATTGGGCATAAAATTAGAAAAAGTTTCCGTAAGGGGAGCTGAAATATTAGAAATAAAGATGCCTGTCTTGAAAATATATAGCTCACGGTTCAGTTTAAATAGTTCAGAGTATAAATACATTGATTGTACGGACTTGTTAAAAAAAGACACTATTGATTTTATCTGATAGCCGAAACAATCTGGAGCGAGGTTCATGCCGGACACGCCGAAAACGCAGGATTATTATAACGCGTCCGTTTCGGCGCGTTTTGGCTATTACGCGCGTGTACTCCGTCCGGGAATGGCGCCAGCGGCGATCAAGGCCGCGATCAAGACGTTGCAGACGACGACGGGCGGGCCTCTCAATCAGCCCTTCGTGGCGCATCTGAACGACAACGAGATCGACGACTTCATTCGCGACTGGGAAATAGTCGGGTCCTCGGCCGACAACGCCCAGGCGCAGGCGGCCGGCCTGGACGCCGTAGTCCTGCGCTCGCGGACGACGCAAAAGCTCGCGGTGTCGATTGGCGGGGTCGGGCCGTATGATCTGGATATCGCCGAAGGCGCCAAACTCGTCGCGCAGTCGGAAGTGTATGGTTTCGACATGGGCGAGTTTCTCGCGCTCAAGGCGATCTTCGATCCGATTCGTGACCAATATGCGAATGACGCGATCGATATTTTCGGCCATTCCAAAGGTGGCCAGCTTGCAACCGTTTTGTACGCCGACCTCGCGCTCGGGGGATTTGGAGGGCGCATAAACGGCGTCTATGAATTCGCTCCCATGGGTGTGGATATCCGAAGCCACACCTCAGGGTTCTTTGCTGCGGCAATGTTGGGCCTATACGGTGATGCTGTAGATCCGGCTCTATTCGCGCGATCTGGCGAACTTGTAAATTTCCTCGAAAATAATCCGATACCCATCATTTCGTTCACAGCTGAAAACGATGTGGTAACCGGAGACTACTCTGTAACACAATTCTCCAATCACGGTAAGCGATATGGCAACAAGTTCGTCCTGCTGAACGACGGGCCGTTACAATACGCGCACAACATAAACACGATCGGCGGGCTGATGCTCAAGCCGTTCAATAACACCGGACCGCTCCCGATCACGCTTAGGCCGCCCGTCATCGGAGGCCCGCGGAACGATGAGAGCAGCGAATACGAGATCATCGTGACCGGTACCAGGATTCGCCGGACCTCGCGTTACGTCGCACCGGTTCGCGTGGTCGATCCGCGGACCGGCGTTCTCCTTCCCAGCCATCTGCGCCTTCGCACCGATCGCGATCCCGGAGGTGACGCCTCGGTCGTGGATCGGGATACCGGCAGGGCAGTCGAATATGAGACGGCGATCGTGGATGGGGTGCAGGTCGTAACGCGGCAGACCGTATACGATGCACTAGACCTGGACACGGGCGTTCCGAAGATCGCAGTGGTCCAGGAACTCGACGGCCAGGGCAGGATCATTTCGTCGAATATCCGCGTAGCGAATAACCCGCTGATGATCGAGTTCTCCGATGCCGGCGCGGCGCTCGGCCAGCAGCTGGGCCAGTTGCTCGCGGGCGGCGACAGGCTTGTCGGGATAGTGGCTTCTTCCGCGTTGCGGACCCTCGGCGACAGCCTAGGCGACGTGCTGGACGGACTTATCGGCAATCAGTCGGTCAACAACGCATCCAAGGATGCGTTCGCTGCCCTCGGTCCTGAATTTCTGGACAATCTGAAGTCGGCTGGCCTCGGCGCGGTGTCGTCGTTTCTGACCGCCGAACTGGTCAAGGCGATCGGCTTGGATGGCTTTGCGGGCGAGTTGTTCAACACTGCAGCTGGGTCGGTAATCGGCACGATCGTCACGAATCTCGCGAACGGCGCGACGTCGGCGTCGGGGATCTTCGCGAATGTCGGTGCTGCCGCCACGCTGGGTTCCGCAGTCGGATCGTTTCTGGGCAGCAAGCTCGCGAGCGAACTCGTCCATTTCGATACGATCGGCGGACAGCTCGGTTCGGCGGTCGGCAGCGCTCTCGGCTCCATCGCTGGCTTTGCCATTGGCGAGAAGGTCTTCGCATCGCTGGGCGCCGCACTTGGCGGGCCAATCGGTGCGGCGATTGGTGCGTTTGTCGGGACGCTGCTCGGCGGCGTGATCGGTTCGCTGTTCGGCGGCACGCCCCGGTCGGGGGCCGATGTGGTATGGGATGCCAGCAAGAGCGAGTTTGTCGTTGCAAACGTCTACTCGCGAAAGGGCGGTTCGAAGGACGCGGCGAGAGGCATGGCGGCCGCAGTCGCCGAGACTTACAACAACATCATCTCCGCAACGGGTGGCAAACTGCTCGCACCCGAACTGGTGCAAGCCGGCAATTACGGCATGCGCAAGTCGAACTACGTCTATCGTACGACGTCGATGCGTGACGATAATGCGATCAGCCAGAGCTTTTCTGGCAAGAATGGTATGGACCGGCTGATCGGCTACGGCATCTTCGAAGGCCTGACCGACGCCGATTTCAAGATTGCAGGGGGCGACGTCTATGTGAAGCGCGCGCTCTACAACACCTTCTCCAATGGTGGTCTCGATCCGCTGCATTTCGATGCCGGCGTGCTTCTGGGCAACATCGCCGTCGCGCAGCGCTACGAGACGTATCTCGGCAATTTCGGCACTATCAACGCATTGATAGCCGCTGAGCCGGACAGCGTCTTCACCGCGGAATGGGCGCTCACCTTCGCCAAGGCAGTCGAACTCGGCCTGACGCGTCGTCACGAAAGCGACTGGTATGGCGGCTTCACGCTCTTCATGGATGAGGCTGGCGCTACCGCCGCCAGCATGTCGTTCGGTTTCGACTATGATCCGGACGCAGATCGGGTGAGTCGCGTCGTCGGCGTCGGAGACTTCGTGCTGCCTGACAGCATCGACGTCGCCGGTCAGACCACGATCGCCGGCACCGCGAGCGCGGACATCATTCGCCTGGCAGGGGACCGGCTAGTCCAGACATCCGCGACCGAGAATGTCGGCCTCATCGTGGACGGCGCAGCGCATCGCGGGCAGGCGGTCTCGATCGATGTAGCGGCCGTCGTGGACGCGGGAGCCGGCAACGACATCGTCTACGCCTCGGACCGCGGCGACAATATCTTTGGCGGCGCCGGCAACGACACGCTCTACGGCGGCCGGCTCGATGACTGGCTGCTCGGTGGCGAAGGCAACGACACGCTCGATGCCGGTTCCGCGACGGCGGGCACGCTGGGCGGCGACGGCAATTATCTCGACGGCGGCGCCGGCGACGACATCCTTCGCGGCCGCGAAGGCTCGGACTGGCTCGAGGGCGGGGACGGAGTCGACCAGCTCTACGGCGGTGCCGGCGACGACATCCTCGCGGGCGGCGCGGGCATCGGCGACCGGTTGGAAGGCGGGCTCGGCTCCGACCAATATCTCGTCCGCCTCGGCGACGGCCGCGACGACGCGGTCGAGACCGGCTCGGCCGCGAGCACCGGCACGACCGTCGACTATATCGCGTCGCGCATGGCCGCGATCGAGAAGTGGAAGGTCAATGCGGCACAGGCGGGCGCGCTGCGGCCCGACTGGGTCGGCGGCGCGATCGGCGTGAGCCAGGGCCGGATCGACGGCGGCGAGGATTCGGTGGTCTTCGCGCCCGGAATCGGTCTCGGCGACATCCGCCTCGAGCGCTCGGGCACCAAGGCGACGCCGGGCGCCGACCTCCTCGTCACCGTGTTCCAGACGGTAAACGGCGTCCAGACCGAGAGCGCGCGGCTGACGCTCAAGGACTGGTTCGTCGATGCGTTCAAGCGCATCGAATGGCTGCGTTTCGCCGACGGCAATGCGATCAAGCTGAGCGACATTACCAGCTTCGTCATCGGCGGCTCGGGCAACGATCTGCTGATCGGCACTCAGGGCAACGATTTCATCTGGGGCGGCGCGGGCAATGATTCGATCCGCGGGCTTGCGGGCAACGACATCGCCCTTGGTGGGGCGGGGGACGACCTCGTCTCGGGCGATGCCGACAATGACATCGTCGTCGGCGGCCTCGGCAACGACCAGGTGCTGGGCGGGCTCGGCAATGATTCGCTGACCGGCGACGAAGGCACCGACGAGATCTATGGCGGCGACGGCAACGACATCGTCTCGGGCGGAGTCGGCGACGGCGACGTCGTCGTCGGCGGCAAGGGTGACGACCGGTTCAAATTCACTCGCGGCGACGGCCGCGATCTGATCTTCGACGATTATAACGACGCCGGCTGGACCACGGTGTTCGCCAGCGGCGTCTACCAGGCCGGCTACAGCATCGATGCGCAGGGCAGCGTGCTCTACACCTGGGGCGACGGCACCGTCGAGACGGTCGCGCTCAACAAGACCGGCAACCCGCACGTGCTCGACCTCGAATGGCGCGGCAAGTTCAACTGGGATGCCGATACCGGCACGCTGCGCCGCTTCGTCGGCCCGGCGAGCGGGTCGCTGGTGCAGGATTCCGGCATCGACACGCTCGAATTCGCGCCGGGCATCGACATCCAGGACGTCGTGTTGCGCCGCGTCGGCAACGATCTGGTGATGGCGATCGGTGATGACGATGCCGAGAGCGGCGACGCGCTCGCGCTGACCGATAGCGTCACGATCAAGGACTGGTATGTCGTCGGCGGCGGTGGCCAGATCGAGAAGCTCGCTTTCTACCAGACCGGCGTTCTTGACATCGAGACGGTGGTGAACGGCACGCCGACGATCAAGCGCAACCTTTATGCCGGCACCGATGCCGCCGACGGCACCGACGCGGCGCCGATGGGCGGCAGCGCGATCGACGACTGGATGACCGCGGGCGCCGGCGACGACGTCGTCGCGGGCGGGCTCGGCAACGACATCATCGCGGGCAATTCGGGGTCGGACACGCTGCGCGGCGAGGGCGGCGACGACGTGCTCTACGGCGGCACCGGCAACGACATGCTCGATGGCGGCGCGGGCAAGGACATCTTGGTCGGCGGCGCGGGCTTCGACATCGCCTCGTACAAATCGGCCACCGCGGCGGTGCGCGTCTATCTGTCGATGCCCAGCGGCAATCTCGGCGATGCGGTCGGCGACGAATATTACGGCATCGAAGGCGTGCTGGGCGGTTCGGGCAACGACACGCTCGGCGGTGATGCCGGACAGAACGAGCTCGAAGGCGGCGCGGGTACCGACATGCTCGGCGGCGGCACCGGCGACGATACCTATGTGTGGAACCTCAATTACGGCGCGGACACTGTCTACGACGCGGCGTTCACCGTCACCGGCGGGACCTGGACGTTCGACACCACCGTCGACGCCGGTATCGACGTGCTCGAGCTCGGCGCGGGGCTGAGCCTCACCGACATGCAGTTCGTCTGGTCGGCGAGCGACCTCTATCTGCGCAAGGACAACAATGCCGCGCAGCAGATCAAGCTGCAGGGCCAGGCCAATGCGAACACCCGCATCGAGGCGCTCCAGCTCGCCGATGGCCTGGGAATATCGCTGACCAGCGTCCTCGTCGCGGCAGGCTCGGCGCAACTCGTCGGCACTGCCGGTGACGACCTCCTCGCCGGCCGCGTCGGTGCGCTCGCCGACAATCTCGCCGGTGGCGCTGGCAACGACGCCCTGGTCGGCTATGCCGGTGACGACCTGCTGTTCGGCGGCGACGGCGACGACGTGCTCGAGGGTGGCGTGGGTGCCGATACGCTCGACGGCGGCGCGAACACGGCGATCGGCACGACCGAGACCGCCGGCGACACGGTGCGCTATGTCAGTTCGACGGCAGGCGTGACCGTCAACCTCACCGTCACCCGCGCCCAGGCGGGTGGCGACGCCGCGGGCGACGTGCTGATCGGAATCGAGAATGTCGTGGGCTCGCAGCTTGTCGACACGATCACCGGCGACGCGGGCGGCAACCGCCTGGCGGGACTCGACGGCAACGACACGCTGCGCGGCGGCGGCGGCGATGACGTGCTGCTCGGCGACGGCGGCGACGACTTGCTCTATGGCGAGGATGGCCTTGACGCGATCTCCGGCGGCGACGGGGCCGACCAGATTTGGGGCGGCGCAGGCGACGACCGGCTCGACGGCGGCGAGGGCAATGACACCCTATGGGGCGACGCCGGCAAGGATTCGCTCACCGGCGGGGCCGGCCGCGACTATCTGTACGGCGGCGATGACGACGACACGCTCGACGGCGGCGACGGGAACGACAATATCGACAGCGGCCTGGGCAACGACACCATTCGCGGCGGCGCCGGCAACGACGCGCTGTCTGACGGCGGCGGCGACGACGTCTATCTGTTCGATTCGCAGTCGGGCGATGACGCGCTGATTGATCTCGCGGGCAAGAACCGCATCGTCTTCGACGAGTCGGTGCGTTTCGACCAATTGTGGTTCGCCAAATCCTATTCCGATCTCGTTATCGGCATCATCGGCAGCGCCAGCCGGGTGCGTGTCGTCAATTATTACGCGACGACCGCGACCGGACTGATGTCGTCGGTGTCGACGACGACGCACACCTTGTTCCTCGCCCACGCCGCGCCGCTCATCGACGCGATGACGGCGCTTCAGGTTGCGGCACCGACGGCGATGCCCAGCGCAGTCGCCTCCCTGCTCGCGACCTATTGGCACCAGGGCGACAAGGCCGCGCCGACGGCGAGCGCGATTTCGCTCACCACCAGCGAGGACACGCCTTCCGCGACGCTGTCGGTCAACGCGGTCGACGACGACGACAACATCACCGGTTACGCGATCGGGTCGGCCGCCGGCCATGGCAGCGTTGCGCTCAATGCGACGTCGGGCCAGTTCGTCTACACGCCGGGCGCCGATTATGCCGGCGCGGACAGCTTCTCGATCGTCGTCACCGACGCCGATGGCCAAAAGGTCGAGGTCCAGGTCGGCGTCACCGTCACTGCGGTCAACGACGCGCCGGACGCGATCACCGTATCCGGTCCGGCGCTCGCGGTCGCCGAGGGCGGCGCCGGCAGCGCCACCGTCGCGGGCACCGTTGTCGGCCAGCTCGTGTCGAGCGACGTCGACGGCGACACACTGACCTTCAGCCTGCTCGACGATGCGGGTGGCCGCTTCCAGATCAGCGCCAACGGCCAGGTCAGCGTCAAGACTCCCGGACTGGTCGATTTCGAGGCGGCGCAGAGCCACGCGATCACCGTCCAGGTCTCCGACGGTCACGGCGGGACGCGCCAGGCCGGCTTCACCGTCGCCGTCAACAACGTCAACGAGAAGAACGTCCTCCCTGCCAGCGCAAACCTGAGCATCGCCGAGAACACGGCGATCGGCACGGTCGTCGGCACGATGACCGCGACCGATCCCGACGGCGCGCATGCCTATGGCCAGCAACGCTATTCTTTCCTCAACGGCAGTACCGCGAGCGCGACTTCGTCCGATGGGCGCTATACGATCGACGCGGTCACCGGAGTGATCAAGACCGCCGCCGCGCTCAACTTCGAGGCGGCCAATCCGAGCGTGGTCTATCAGGTGATCGCGCGCGACAATGCCGGCGCCGCGCCGTACAACCAGGCGGTGTCGAGCGTGACGATCGGCATCACCAACGTCAACGAAGCCAACAGCCTGCCGGCGACGCTCGCGATGAACGTCACCGAGAACGTCGCGATCGGCACGCCCGTCGGCACCGTCACCGCGACCGATCCCGACGGTGCGCACGTCTTCGGCCAGCAACGCTATTTCTTCTTGAACGGCACCACCGCGAGCGCCACTTCGGGCGACGGCCGCTACACGATCGATGCCGTTACCGGCGCTATCAAGACCGCGGCGGGCATCAGCTACGAGGCCGGCGCATCGGGCACCTACAAGGTGATCGCGCGCGACAATGCCGGCGCGTCGCCCTACAATCAGGCGGCGACCGAGGTCACGATCACGGTCAACGACGTCAACGAGGCGAACAGCCTGCCGGCGACGCCCAACATGACCGTGGCCGAGAATGTCGCGATCGGCACCACCGTCGGGACGATCGTCGCGGCGACCGATCCCGACACTGCGGGGACGGCCTTCGCCCAGCAGCGCTATTCTTTCCTCAACGGCACCACCGCGAGCGCGACCTCGGCCGACGGCCGCTACACGATCGACGCGCTCACCGGCACGATCAAGACCGCCGCGGCGCTCAACTTCGAGGCCGGCACGACGAGCGTCTCCTACACGGTGATCGCGCGCGACAATGCCGGCGGCGCGGGCTATTTCCAGGCGCAGACCAGCTTCACGATCGCCGTGACCGACGTCAACGAGGCGCCCACCGACATGACGTGGACGCCGGGTGCGATCAGCGTTCAGGAGCGCGACCGCATCGCGGCGACCGCTCCCGATGCGGCGCGTCCCGCGGTCGTGCTGGCGGCTTTCGGCGTCACCGACCCCGATACCGCCGGATCGGCCTTCGCGACCTTCACTTACGCGGTGAACGACAGCCGTTTCGAGTTCGTCGGCAACAGCCTGCGGCTCAAGGCGGGCGTGTCGCTCGACTACGAGGCGGCGGCGTCGATCGCGCTTACCGTAACCGCGACCGACACGTCGGCCACGCCGCAATCGATCGCCAAGCCCGTGACGATCACCGTCAACAATCGCGACGACGTGCTCGAGGGGAGCGCCACCGGCGACGTCCTCACCGGCCAGCAGAATCGCGACCTGATCTACGGCAATGGCGGCGCGGACGTTCTCAACGGCGGCGCGGGCGACGACATGCTGGACGGCGGCACCGGCGAGGACCGGCTGATCGGGGGTCTGGGCGCGGATACGCTGTACGGCCGCGAGGATGCCGACACGCTGATCGGCGGCGACGGCAACGACATCCTTTATGGCGGCGCCAATTATGCCGGCACGAACGATGAGCTGTTCGGTGATGCCGGCAACGACGCGCTCTACGGCGAGGACGGCGACGACCTGCTCGTCGGTGGTGCAGGCGCGGACCTGCTCGACGGCGGCGCCGGCAATGACTGGGCCGATTACAGCCGGCAGAGCGAAGGGGTGGCGGCGGCCGCAGGCGTGATCGCCGATCTCGTCACGGCGGCCAACAATACCGGCCTCGCCGCGGGCGATACCTTCGTTTCGATCGAGAATCTGATCGGCACCGGCTTCGACGATACCCTTCGCGGCGATGCCAATGCCAACACCCTGCGCGGCGGGGCCGGCAACGATACGCTGGTCGGCAATGCCGGGAACGACACGCTCGAAGGCGGGGCGGGTGCCGACAATCTCTCGGGCGGCGACGGCAACGACATGCTCGACGGCGGCGACGGCAACGACATCATCTATGGCGGTGCCGGCAACGACACGCTGATCGGCGGCCTCGGCAACGACCAGCTCTTTGCGGAGAGCGGCGACGACCGGCTCGACGGCGGTGCGGGCGACGACGTGCTGAACGGCGGGCTCGACAACGACACCTATATCATGACCCGCAGCTCGGGCGCGGACACGATCAACAATTACGATCCGTCAGGTGCGGATATCGACGTGATCGGCCTGCAGGACGCCACGCCAATCGAATCCAAGGACCTCTGGTTCGAGCGCAGCGGCAACGACATGATCGTGTCGGTGATCGGCACCACGTCGAGCAGCCGGATCGTCGGCTGGTACACCATGCCCGGCGTCGACGGTGCCAATTTCAAGATCGACTTCATCATTGCGGGCGTCGCCCAGAGCAAGACGATCAACGTCGAGGCGCTTGTCCAGCTGATGGCGACCAAGACCAAGCCGACCACCGTCGCGGCGCGCGACACGCTGATGGCCGACACCACCTATAAGGCGAAATGGGCGACCTATTGGGGCACTAACGAGAAGCCCGTGATCGCCGCGGTCGCCAATCAGACGATCGGCGAGGACACGCCGCTGGTGCTGACGATCACCGCGACGGACGACATCACCCCCGCGGCGGGAATCGCCACCACGGCGCAGATCCTGTCCGGCGGCACGGTGATCCCGCAGAGCAACCTCGTCTGGGGCCTGCCCGATTCGCAGGGCCGCCGCACGCTGACGATCACCCCGGCGGCGAACGTCGCCGGCGCCGCGACGATCCGCCTGACCGCCACCGATGCCGGCGGCGTCGTCAGCGACGTGCGCGACTTCAACGTCACGGTCACCGGGACCCCGGACAAGCCCATCATCTCGTCCTTCTCGGGGCTGTCCGGCATGTCGGGCCAGGCGCTGCCACTCAACATCAATCTGAGCTTCCCCGATCACGACGGGTCCGAACTTCATGAAATCTGGATCACCGGCGTTCCCGCCGGCCTCACGCTGACCCAGGGCAGCTATGACAGCGCTACCGCGACATGGAAGCTGAGCGAAGGACAGACTGACGAGGTCGCGATCATCTTCCCCGAAGGATGGAGCAAGGATCTCAACCTGACGCTGACCGCGCGTGCAACGGAGAACGGCCAGACCGCCACCACCATCGCGACCACCACGATGGTGATCAACGCGTCGCCGACCGACATGCGCCTCGGCGGCAACGGCCTCGCGGGCCCCTCGGTGTTCGAATATACGCCGAGCACCAATCCCTCGGGTGCCTATGTCGGCGTCGTCGCTCCGGTCGATCCCGACTCGCTCGACCGCAATCGCGTCACCACGAATTTCGCCGCGATGCCGCTGCGTGGAACCGGCGAGGAGCGGGTCATCAGCGCCACCGGGCCGAGCGGCGGCGCGGTCAATGTGCTAGAGACCGGCCAGTTCAGCGGCGCGAGCGATCAGCCCGGGGGCGGCGTGTTCGACATGGGCGCAGGCGCGATCGACGTCAGCAAGGTCTACAAATATACGATCTACGTGAAGGCCGAGAACAACTCGCCGCATACGCTCTATTTCGGTACCCGCGGCAATGTCGAGAATGCCCAGACCGGCGCGGCCGACACCAATCCCTATTTCTGGTATCAGCAGGCCGGCACGCTGGTGCAGGACCGCTGGTATCGGATCGAAGGCTATGTGCTGCCGACCGGGTCGGCGCTGGTGCCGCAAGGGTTGTTCGGCGGCGTGTACGATACCGTCACCGGCGCGAAGGTCGGCAACACCAACACCTTCCGCTTCGCCCCGGGCGCGACCGACACCGGCGCGCGCTTCTTCAGCTATTATGGCGAGGGCACCTCGGGCTACAGTGCGCAATGGTATCAACCCGTCGTCGAGCAGCAGGATTTCACCTATACGCTGACCAACAACGCCGGCGGGCGCTTCGCGATCAACCCGGTCACGGGGCTGATCACCGCGGTCGGCACTGCCTTCGATTATGAAGCGGGGACGAGCCACAACGTTACGATCAGCGTGAATGACGGGGCGGGCGGCCAGCTCAGCCAGACCAAGACGATTGCAGTCACTGACGTCAACGAAGCCCCGACGATCTCGGGCGGGCCGGTGTCGGTCTATTATGACGAGACCGGGCTCGGTGCGAACCCGGCCACCGTCGGCGGGGTCTTCGCCACCTTCACGCTCGCAGACCCCGATACCGGGCAGTCGCCTTCGCTGCAGCTTGTATCCAATCCCGGCGGATTCTTCGCGATTTCAGGGAACGGTATCAAGTTCGCGTCGGCGCTCGATTACGAGACGCTGAAGAATGCGGGCTATGCCGTGGGCGACTTCAACGGCGACGGCCGAACCGAAGCATTTGTCGGCGACGTGGTCGTCCGAGCGACCGACGGCGCGCTCGCCTCTGCGAACAGGACGGTCAAGGTCTACGTGCAAAACGTCAACGAGACGCCCTATTTCACTGGCGGCGGCGATTGGCGCTTCTTCGACGAGACCGGGCTGGGCGGCAATCCGGCGAACGGAAGTGTCGCGGTCACCACCTTCACTGCGGCCGATCCGGATGGCACCGCCCCGACCTTCCAGCTGCTCAACAATCCCGGCGGCTGGTTCTCGCTCGACGGCTCGACGCTACGCTTCACTGGCGCAAATCTCAGCTACGAGGCGTTCCGCGACTCCGGCCAGTACAGCATCTATGACTGGAACGCCGACGGCCGGCTCGAAGCCTATATCGCCGATGTCTGGGTCCGCGCGACCGACGGCAGCGCCTATGTCGACAAGCTTACCCAGGTGTTCATCAGCGACGTTGCCGAAGCCCCAGTGATCGCCAGTGGCGGCGGCTGGCAGTTCTTGGATGAGACCGGGCTCGGCGGGGCGCGCGCCGCCAATGCCGACCAGATCGTCGCGACTTTCGCGATGAGCGACGGCGACGGCACCACGCCCAGCCTCGTGCTTGCGAACAATCCCGGCAATTGGTTCTATATCTCGGGCAACACGCTGCGAGTGCGCCCAGGCTTCAACTTCGACTTCGAGAGCCTGCGCGCGCAGGGCTATGGCATCAACGATTGGAACGCCGATGGTCGGCTCGATGCCCATATTGCCGACGTCTATGTCCGGGCTACCGATGGCGGCCTGAACTCGCCGGACGTGCTCACCCAGGTGTTCATCAGCGACAGCAACGATCGCCCGAACAACCTTGTCCTCGAGGCAACCAACGTCTTCAAGGAGACTGGCGACGGCAACAGCCATGCCGGCGCGCTCCAGGGACGCTTCACGCTGTCCGACCCCGATGGAACCACCCCGCGGCTCGAGATCGTCGGCGGCAACGATTATAACTGGTTCCAGGTCAACGGCCAGCACATCCAGGTTACGGGCGCCAACTGGACGGCCGATTGGCTGCGCTCGACCCTGGGCGCTTACGGCCAGGACGCCGGCTTCTACTACGACAGCAACGGCAACGGCATCCCCGAAATCCGCATCGCGACGCTGCAGCTGCGCGCCAATGACGATCGCGGCGGCGTCTCTGACACCTTCGCCTACAACGTCTATATCGAGGAGCGGAACGAGCAGAATTCGCTCGGCAACACCGTGCTCGGCGTGGACGAAAATGTCGGACTCGGCACCGTCGTCGGCACGGTGACCGCCAGCGATCCGGACCTGTGGGCGCCCTATCGCGACCAGCGTTATTATTTCTGGGACGGCGCCAACATCAGCAGTACCTCCTATGACGGGCGCTTCACGATCGACGCAGTGAGCGGCGTCGTGCGCACCAATGCCGGCCTCGACTATGAATCCGCCAATGCCTTCGCCTATACCGTCACGGCGCGCGACAATGGCGGCAATGCCGGCTACACCCAGTCCTTCGCGCGGGTCGATATCGGCGTGCGCAACGTCAACGACAATGCGCCGACCTGGGTCAGCTATCCCGGCATTCACCTCGTCGAGAACGCCAACCAGATGGGCGAGATCGTCGGGGGCGTGGTGGCGACCGACGGCGACGGCAACAATACGATCACCTATTCGATGTGGGAGGGCTCTAACCCCGGCGGCATCTTCGGCATCAATCCGCAGACCGGGCAGATACAGCTGCTGCACGCCACGATCGATTACGAAGCGAGCTATTGGACGGCGGGCGGCACGACCGGCAAATATGCCGACCTCCTCGTCTATGCGAGCGACGGCATGATCAGCACCGGCGTCACCGTCCGGATCGAGATCGAGAACAAGCGCAAATATCTTTGGAATAACAGAGCGCTAAACTCGGCATATCACCCGGAATCGCGCTCGACCTATACGGGGGGTGGGCCGCTATTGATGAGCGGTAACGAGACGCTCACGGCATCCTCGGCGAACGCGATCGGTTGGGGCTATGAATGGTTTAATGAATGGTTCCTTTATGGTCCTGAGGGCCTAGTAGGATATTATTCAGAGTATCATCAGTCTGAAGGGTTAACTAGAAATAGACCGGAGAGTTCGGCGCAATATGCTGACGGTTACGTAACGATAGGTAATTCGCAGAATTGGTCTGTGTACTCGGATGATGAGAATAACACCAATAACTTAGGATACTATGGAGGCTTCCCGATCGGGATAGACTTGGGCGGCGACGGCCTAGTCGTAACCGACATGCTTAAAACCAACGTCTTCTTTGATCGCGACGGCGATGGCTGGCGTGATCGCACGAGCTGGATCGGCGCCGACGACGCCTTCCTTGCGCTCGACCGCGATGGTGACGGCCTGATCACGGGCAGCGACGAGATCAGCTTCGTCGGCGACAAGCCCGGCGCGACGACCGATCTCGAGGGGCTTGCCGGGTTCGACGACAATGGCGACGGCGTGCTCGATGCGCAGGATGCGCGCTATGGCGCGTTCCGGATCTGGCAGGACGCCAACCAGGACGGTGTCAGCCAGGCCGAGGAGCTACGCTCGCTCGCCGAGGCAGGAATCACCTCGCTGTCGCTGCGCGGCACGGCCACCGGCGACAGCTTCACCGGCGGCAATGGCACTACGCTTGCGACGGCGGATTTCCTGCGCGCCGACGGCAGCCGCGGCACGCTGCACGACCTCGTGCTCGGCTATCTCCATGCCAATGGGGGACCGTCTGCGGACGAAGAGGAAACCGCGGCGGCGTTGTCGGCGGTTCCGGCGGAAAAGGACGGCCTCGCCGCTCCGATCATCTTCGACCTCGACGGGGACGGGAAGACGATCGTCCCGCTGGCGGAAAGCAAGACGTTGTTCGACATGGTCGGCGACGGCCAGCTCCACAAGACCGCCTGGGCGGACGCCGGGGACGGTTTCCTCGTCCGCGATCGCAATGGCAACGGCGTGGTCGACGGGATCGGCGAGATCTCCTTCGTCGCCGACAAGGCCGGCGCCAAGACCGATCTCGAGGGGCTGGCGGCGTTCGACGACAATGGCGACAAGGTACTCGACACTAACGATGCCAGCTTTGTCGGGTTCAGCGTGTGGATCGACGCCAACGCCAATGGCCGCACCGATGCCGGTGAATTGCAGAGCCTCGCCCAGGTCGAGATCGGCTCGATCAGTCTGGCCGGCGTCGCCACCGGCCAGACCGCCGCGCAGCGTACCGGCGGGCAAAGCGTGATCTTCAACACCGCCGGCTTCACGCTCTCCGATGGCACGATCGGCAGCCTCAGCGATGTCGGGCTCGCGTTCGACACGGCCGGGCAGGGCGCGGTCGGCGCCTGGACGACAAGGCCGGTGCTCGGCGAGGATCGCTTCAACCTCAAATCGGGCAAGGCGCGGATCAGTGCGGCGGGCGGCCAGTTCGTCGTGCGCCAGCGCGGGACCGACGCGCTGTTCGACCCCATGGCGGGGGCGATGGCGGCCGCGACGATCCTCAAGTTCCGCGACAAGACCGTCGGCATGCTCGGCGCGTTCGTGCTCGACCTGGACGGCGACGGGATCGAGATCGAGCACCAGCGCAATTCCGACGCCCAGTTCGACATGGACGGGAACGGTTGGCGCGACAACACCGGCTGGCTCGGCAAGGGCGATGGCTTCCTGGTCATCGACCGCAACGACGACGGCCGCATCACCACGGGCGCCGAGCTGTCCTTCCTCGGCGAGAAGGCCGGCGCGGGGACCAGCTTCGAGGGTCTGGCGCTCCTGGACAGCAACAAGGACGGTAAGATCACCGCCGCCGACGCCCGCTTCGGCGAGCTCAAGGTCTGGCGCGATGCCAATCGCAACGGCAGCAGCGACGCGGGCGAGCTCCAGTCGCTCGCCGCGTTCGACATCACCGAGATCAGCCTGCGCAACAGCGCGACTCAGGTCTCGAACCAGACGATCGGGTCGAACCTGATGCTGTCGACCGCGGTGTTCACGCAGAGTGGCAAGACCAAGACGATCGCCGATATCGCCTTCGCCTTTTCACCTGCAGCGAGCAGATTGGGCGCCGCTGCACTCTCGCCGCTCGACGATCTGACGCGGATCGATGCAGGCGCCGCACTTGACGCGGATAGCCCACTCGACGCGCGACTGGCGCTGATGCGCCAGGCGATGAGTGGATTCGGTATTGAATCGGCGGCAGAGACACGGCTCGAAAAGCGCGATACCAACAGCAGTTACGACTTCTATGCGGCAACCGCAGCATGACCGGAAACACGATGAACGAGACGAGCGCGCCACCGACCGTAAGCCACCTCCTGGGCGAGATGACCTGGCTGCTCACGCAATCGCCGCTGCACCGGGCGCTGGCGATCGGCGATCTCGAATGGCTGGTGATGCCCGCATTGCTCACCGAGCAATTCTACATCTTCCGCGACGAGGACCGTCCGGTCGGACTGGCATTGTGGGCGCAAACCAGCGCCGAGGGCGAGGCCAAGCTCGAACGCGGGATGATCGAGCCGGCGAACCGGCTCACGCTCGAGGAATGGAGCAACGGCGACCGGCTGTGGCTGGTCGATCTGATCGCCCCGTTCGCCGATGCCACCAACAAGCATCTCGAGATCATGATGGCGGATCTCATCTCTAAGCCGCTGCATGGGCGCAGCTTCCAGTTCCATCGCACCGATCCGGTGACGGGTGCGCGGACCGCCCAGCGCGTCGAAGCCGATGCGGGCGACAAGCTGGCCGAGGCAATCGCGGCGCACGTCGGCGCCGCGGCGAACTGAAGCCGGCACGACGCCCGCAAGTCGTTTGGTCGCAGAATCGGCGATCGACCGCACGAAATTCTTGGCGAAAGACCTGGCCTGACTTTAAGAGAGGCAGAACAGGCGTTTGAAAACCTTGGGGTATTGCGCAGTTCGGGGCTGCGGACGGGGGGATTTCGTGATCGAGGAGGGTGAGGCCGCGTCGTCGGCCGCATTGCACGCGTTCGTGCTCGTGGCGCGATTCTTGGGAGTACCCGCCGATCCCGCGCAGATCGTGCACGAGCACGGCAGTACCGATCGCTTCCGCCTCGAGGACCTAGCGCGTGCCGCCAAGCGGATCGGCATCGTCGCGCGGATCCGGCCGACGCGGCTCGGCGAATTGGGCAAGCGGCCACTGCCGGCGCTGGCCGAAACCGAAACCGGCGACGCGCTTATCCTGCTCAAGATCGACGAAAGCGAAGAGCCGCGCCGCTTCCTCGTCCAGCGCGGCGACGCAGAGCGGCCCGAAATCTGGTCCGAAGCGCAATTCGCCGATCGGTTCAGCGGCCGGCTGCTGCTGATGACCACGCGCGAGGCGATCGCAGGCACCAGCCGACCGTTCGACATCAGCTGGTTCATCCCCGCGCTGGTCAAATACCGCAAGCCGCTGCGCGACGTGTTGATTGCGTCCTTCTTCCTCCAACTGATGGGGCTGGTATCGCCGCTGTTTTTCCAGCTCGTCATCGACAAGGTGCTGGTGCACCAATCGATGTCGACGCTCGACGTGCTGGCGATCGGGCTGGCGGTAGTGCTGACCTGGGAAACTGCGCTGTCGGGGCTGCGCAACTGGTTGTTCGCGCATTCGACCAACCGCGTCGATGCCGAGCTCTCGTCGCGGCTGTTCCGGCATCTGCTCAACCTGCCGCTTTCTTATTTCGAGACTCGGCGCGTCGGCGACAGCGTGGCGCGGGTGCGCGAGCTCGAGCGGATCCGCGAATTCCTCACCTCCAACGCCGTGACGGTGGTGATCGACCTGTTTTTCACGATCGTGTTCTTCGCGGTGATGTATCTCTACAGCCCGATTCTCACGCTGATCGTGGTGCTGTCGATCCCGTTCTACGCTGCGATCTCGATCCTCGTGACCCCGGTGCTGCGCGCGCGGCTCGACGAGAAGTTTCGTCGTGGGGCGGAGAATCAGGCCTTTCTGGTCGAGAGCGTGACCGGGATCGGCACCCTCAAGGCCATGGCGGTCGAACCGCAGATGCGCGCGCGCTGGGAGCGGCAATTCGCGGGCTACACCCAGACCGGCTTCTCGGTGATGACTCTCGCCAATGGCGGCAGCCATGCGATCCAGTTGGTGTCCAAGCTTACCACCGTCGCGATTTTGTATTTCGGTGCCAAACAGGTGATCGGCGGCGAAATGACGGTCGGCGCTCTCGTCGCCTTCAACATGCTTTCGGGGCGGGTGGCGGCCCCGATCCTGCGGTTGTCGCAGCTGTGGCAGGACTTCCAGCAGGTCCGCATCTCGGTCGATCGCCTGGGCGACGTGCTCAATGCCCCTGCCGAGCCGGAGCACAACCCCAATCGCGCCAGCCTTCCCGCGATCCGGGGCGAGGTGCGGTTCGACAATGTCCGCTTCCGCTACCGCCCCGACGCCCCCGAGGCGCTGCGCGGCGTCGACCTCGCCATTGCGCCAGGCGAGATGCTCGGCATCGTCGGCCCGTCAGGATCGGGCAAGTCGACGCTGACCAAGCTGGTCCAAAGGCTCTACGTTCCGGAGCAGGGGCGGGTGCTGGTCGACGGCGTCGATCTCGCATTGGTCGATCCGGCCTGGCTTCGGCGCCAGATCGGCGTGGTGCTGCAGGAGAACATCCTGTTCAACCGTTCGGTCCGCGACAATATCGCGCTGACCGATCCCACACGCCCGATGGAACAAGTGATCGCCGCGGCGCAGATGGCCGGCGCGCACGAGTTCGTCCTCGAGCTTCCGCACGGCTACGACACAATCATCGACGAGCGCGGCGCCAATTTGTCGGGGGGGCAGCGCCAGCGACTGGCGATCGCTCGCGCGCTGATGACCGACCCGCGCATCCTGATCCTCGACGAAGCGACCAGCGCGTTGGATGCCGAGAGCGAGGAGATCATCCAGCGCAACCTCAATGTCATGGCCAAGGGGCGCACGGTGATCATCATCGCGCACCGGCTCTCCGCGGTGCGCCAGTGCGACCGCATCGTCACCGTCGAGGCGGGCGCGATCACCGAGGACGGCAACCACGAAGCCCTGCTCCGCGAAGGCGGTCGCTATGCGCAGCTTTATGCCAAGCAGATGGGAGTGAACGCATGAGCCTCGCCGGCTTGATGCCCAATCTCGCGCATCACTGGCAGGTGCTGCGCACTTCCTGGCGGCTGGAGAGCGAGGCGAAGTCCTCGCGGCAGGCGCGGCTGGACCACGAATTCCTGCCCGCGGCGCTTGAGATCATCGAGAAGCCGCCGAGCCCGGGACTGCGCTGGCTGATGCTGATCCTGTGCACGCTGTTCGCAGCGGCATTGCTCTGGGCCTGCCTCGGCAAGGTCGACACCGTCGCGGTGGCGACCGGCAAGGTGGTACCCTCGGCCAACGTCAAGATCATCCAGCCGATCGAGATCGGCGCGGTGCGCGCAATCCACGTACGCAACGGCCAGCGCGTGCGGCGCGGACAATTGCTCATCGAGCTCGACCCGACCCTCGCCGGCGCGGATGACGCGCAGGCCACGCAAGGCCTGCTGTCGGCGCGGATGACGCAGGCAAGGAACTACGCGCTGCTGCGCTATCTTGCCACCGGGAAGGTCGCCTATGCGGCGCCCCCGGGGCTGCCCGATGCTGTCGCGGAGACCCAGGCACGCTTCGTGCGCACGGCGGTCGCCGAATATGAGGCCGACCGCGCGAGCTTGCAGGAGAGCCGGGCGCAGAGCGCAGCCGACCTCAGCGGTGCCGAGGCCGAGATCGCCAAGCTCAACCAGACCCTGCCGCTGATCGACCAGCAATTGGAAGGCCGCCGCACGCTTAGCGACAAGGGCTATTTCTCGAAGCTCAAGCTGCTCGAATATGAGCAATTGAAGGTCGAGCACATTCAGAACATCGCCGTGCAGCGGAGCGCCGCGGCCAAGGCGCGCGCGGCCATTGCCAATATCGACGCGCAGATTGCCGGACTGCGCGAGAAGTTCGGCAAGAGCGCGTTCGCCGAACTTTCCGAGGCGGAGGACAAGGGCGCGGTCGCCGGGGAGGAGATTCGTAAGACTGCGCGGCGGCGGCAATATCAGGAGCTTCGCTCGCCGGTCGATGGCGTCGTCCAGCAGCTCGCGGTCAACACCGTCGGCGGCGTGGTCCAGCCCGCACAGCCGCTGATGGTCGTGGTTCCCTCCGCCGATGAAGTTGAGGTCGAGGCTCAAATCCTCAACCGCGACATCGGCTTCATCCGCGAAGGCCAGCCGGTTCGGGTCAAACTTGAGGCCTTCCCGTTCACCGATTACGGCCTCATCCAAGGCGAAGTCGCCTCGATCAGCCGCGACGCGATAGAGGATGAGAAACGCGGGCTGATCTACGCCGTCCGCATCCGCCTCAAGCGACGCACTATCGAAGTCGCGGGTCGCGACATGCCGATCGGTCCGGGTCTGGCAGTGCAGGCTGAGATCCGCACCGGTGCGCGGCGGATCATCCAGTATCTCCTGTCTCCGATTGCGCAGACGATCGACGAGGCGGGACGCGAGCGTTAGGCGTCTGCAGGCGGCTCCAGGCCCGCGACTTCATAGCCTGACCGTGTTTGGAAGACCGGACGGCGATCAGGGAACCGCCGCCCGGCCAAGGCCCCGGAAGACGGGATCCTCGGAACCTCCCGACCGATCTACAGTGGGATCAACAACGGAGTGCTAGCGTGGTATTCCGCAATGTTGCGCTACGGGTTCTCCACCGCGAAGCACCGTCACGCTCGGAAGACGGCAAGCAGCCTTTCTATAGCCCAAGCGCCTCCGTCTGCGGCGAACGAATAGTCGGTGATGGAGATGGGCCGCTCGGTTCGGGAGCGGGCCAGATCCCGAAAATGGCAGGGGCGCTCGGATTCGAACCGAGGGCCTTCGGTTTTGGAGACCGACGCTCTAACCAACTGAGCTACGCCCCTGTGCGGTTCGCGCCTTTAACCTCGCGTTGCGGCGCGGGCAAGGGGTCTCACGCAGCGACGCTTCCGCCGATCGCGTGCGTCGCCAGCGCGCGGGCTTCGTGCACGGGCAGCGGGCGGCCGAAATAATAGCCCTGGACCTTCGTGCAGCCGAGCTGCTGGACCATCTGGTGCTCTTCCTCGGTCTCGACGCCCTCGGCGGTCGTCGCCATGCCGAGGCTGTCGGCGAGCGCCACCACCGCGCGGATGATCGCGATCGCTTCCTTGGTGCCCTTGGACGCGCTCTGGACGAAGCTGCGGTCGATCTTGATCGAGCTGAAGCGCGTATGCGCGAGATAGCCGAGCGACGAATAGCCGGTGCCGAAATCGTCGAGGCTGAGGCGAACGCCGAGATCGAGGATCTTCTCCAGCACTTCGATCGCCACCGTGCCTTCGCGCATGAACACGCTTTCGGTCACTTCGAGCTCGAGCCGCTCGGGCGGCAGCCCCGACTGGGCGAGCGCCTGGGCGACGATGCTGACAAAGGCGGGGTTGTGCAATTGCTCGGGGCTGACATTCACTGCGATGCGCACGGGTGCGTCCCAGCGCACCGCTTCGTCGCAGGCGGTGCGCAGCACCCATTCGCCGATCGGCGCGATTAGCCGGGCTTCCTCGGCCAGCGGCACGAACTTGGCGGGCGATACGTTGCCGAACTGCGGATGTGTCCAGCGCAGGAGGGCTTCGAATCCAGTGAGCTGGCCGGTCGCCGCATTGACTACCGGCTGGTAGTTCAGATGCATCTCGCTGTTCTCGACTGCGCTGCGCAGCGCGATCTCGAGCACGCGCCGCTCCTCGGCGGCCATGTGGAGCTGGGGCTCATAGGCGTGGAACACGCCGCCGCCGGCATCCTTGGAGCGATAGAGCGCAAGGTCTGCCGAGCGGATCAGCATCTCGGCGGTGCGCCCGTCGCGCGGGCCGACGGCGAGACCGACCGAGGCGCCGATATAGAGCGTGTGCTGGTCCACCTCATATGGCTGGGAAAGCGCGTTGATGATCGTCTGGGCGAGTTGCTCGGTGCGCTGGGTATCGGTCGCGTCGCGGACCACCACGGCGAACTCGTCGCCGCCGAGCCGCCCGATCATCTCGTTCTCGGTCATCAGCAGCTTGAGACGCTCCGAGACGCGGCCGAGCAAGCGGTCGCCGACCGGATGGCCGAGCGTGTCGTTGACCGCCTTGAAGCGATCGAGATCGATCATCATGAACGCGCAGCGCGAGCCCCATTTGTCGGCATCGGCCATGGCGCGGGCGAGCGTCTCGTTGATCAGCAGGCGGTTGGGGAGCCCGGTCAGCGTGTCGAACCGTGCCATGTGGTTGATCTTGTCGGCCGACTTGCGCGCTTCGGTGACGTCGGAGCCGACGCCGCGGAAGCCGATGAACGCGCCGCGCTCGTCATAACGCGGGCTGGCGGACATTTCCCACCAGCGCTCCTCCTGGCTGACAAAGACCGGGAGCAGCAAGTCGCGGAACGGCTCGCGCGCCTTCAGCCGCTCGGCAAGCTCGCGCAGCTCGGGCGCGAAATTGCCGTCCTCCCAGGTCGGGCCGGCGAGGAGCTGCAGGAAGGGCGTACCGTTGATTGTCTTCGGATCCGCGCCCAGCGAGACCGCGAAGCGCGGATTGGCGCGCGCGACGCGGCGCTGCGCATCGATTTCCCACAGCCAGTCGGATCCCGAATCCTCGAACTCGCGCAGCAGCAGGCTGACCGTCTCGTCGCGCTCGGCCAGCGCCATCTCGTTGGCGCGGATGACGACGAGCGCGCGGCCGCGGCCGAAGGTGGCGATGGCGAGCAAAGCGGTGAACAGGATTGCGGCGGCGGCGAGCACCGGCGGGGCCGACAGCGCCAGCATCGTTGCGACCGCGGTGCCCACGATGGACACGAACGCGATTGTCGCCAGCGGCAATGCCGCCATCGCGACTGCGGAAGCAGTCATGAGCAGCGACAAGACCACCCACATGCCGAGCGCGGCACCGGCATCGGTCGCATGGCCGAAAGCCAGCGGCGGGATCGACCAGATCGCGCCGAGCGAAATCCCGTCGAGCACGGTATCGCGTACATCCTTGAGTGACGCCGTGACTGCACTGCGATGCCGCTTGGAGAGGCGCCGGAAGGCGACGGCGCACCCCACCGCGGCTACCAGCGCGCCCCAGCTGGCCAGCTGCCATAGCGGCACGCGCGGGGCGAGCAACATCGTGACGAGCGACGCGCCGACGACATTCGCCGCAAGCATGAACAGCGCCAGCTGGCTGCCTGCATGCAATTGCGCGGCGCGAATCGGGCCCCAATCGATCGTGTCGGCCGGATCGTACAGGCCGAGCAGTGCGCGCGCGTTGATGCGCGGTCGCGCGAATTGGGAAGTCGTCTGGCTGGTCACCCCCGGGGGATAGCCGAAGGTAGGTTAGCGAGAGGTTAGAGCTACCGCGAAAACGGAGGAATTTCGCGCCGTTCGGCTCCCGTTTCCCACGGCTGGACCGGCCGCTGGCCACCGGTCCGCCTGACCCCATCAGGCGGCGAGAGCGTAGGGCTTGATCTCGCCGTTGAGATAGAGGTTGCGCGCCTTGGCGCGGCTCAATTTGCCCGAACTGGTGCGCGGCAGCGTCCGCGGCGGCACGAGCTCGATCACGCAGTTCATCCCGGTGACCGAACGCACGCGCTCGCGAATCTCGTCGCGCAGCCGGATCCGCTCATTCTCGTCCGAGGTGCGGCACTGGACGAGCACTGCGGGAGTTTCCTCGCCGCCGGGCGTGGTGATCGCGAACGCAGCGATGTCGCCCTGCTTGAAGCCGGGAAGCTGCTCCACCGCCCATTCGATGTCCTGCGGCCAATGGTTGCGGCCATTGACGATGATCATGTCCTTGGCGCGGCCGACGATGTAGATATAGCCTTCGGAGATATATCCCATGTCGCCGGTGTCGAGCCAGCCGTCGGCCATGCAAGCGGCGGTCGATTCCGGATCGCGAAAATAGCCGACCATAACCGAGGGACCGCGGCACCAGACCTTGCCGATCGCCTTTTCGGGAAGCGGCGTGCCGTCTTCCTCGCGGATCTGGACCTCCATGTCCTTCACCGGCTTGCCGCAATTGACGATTGCGCGGAAACGCTGCGGGCGATCGGCGCGGGCGACGTCGCCGCCCGAGAGCTGGGTCTCCTCGACCAGCTCGACGACGATGCCTTCGCCCGGCGGCATGATCGACACTGCCAACGTCGCCTCGGCGAGGCCGTAGCTTGGCAGGAAGGCCGAGGCCTTGAACCCGGCATCGGCGAACGCGTCGACGAACGACTGCATCACGTCCGGGCGGATCATGTCGGCGCCGTTGCCGGCAACCCGCCAGCGCGAAAGATCGAAGCGCTCGCTCGCCTTGGTCTGGCTCGACATGCGCCGCGCGCAGATGTCGTAGCCGAAGGTCGGCGAGTAGGAGAGGGTCGTGCCCTGGTTACGGCTGATCAGGTCGAGCCAGGCGAGCGGGCGCCGCGCGAAATCCTCGGTCTTGAGATAGTCGGTCGAGACCTGGTTGGCGACGACCGACAGGAAGCAGCCAACCAGCCCCATGTCGTGATACCAGGGCAGCCACGAGATGCAGCGGTCACTTTCCTGGATGCGCATGCCATGGCTGTGCGCCGACAGATTGTTGAGCAAGGCGTGGTGTGTGATCGCGACGCCGTGCGGGAAACGCGTCGATCCGCTCGAATATTGTAGGTAGGCGATGTCCGAACCCTTGGCCTCGGGAAGGGTGGTGTTGGGCGCGCTGCGTGCGCCGAACTCGGCCCAATCCACCGCTTGGACATTGGTGATCCGCGCCGCCTCGGCGCACATCGCGCCGATCTCGGGCGGATAGATCAGCATCGACGGGTCGCAGCTCTCGAGCTGGACGCGAAGCTGATCGATATAGGATTGCGCGCCGCCGAAGCTGGTCGGCAGCGGCAGCGGCACCGGCCAGGCGCCAGCATAGACCACGCCGAAGAACAGCGACGCGAACTCGACGCCGGTCTCGGCGATCAGCGCGATGCGGTCCTGGGGCTTGACCCCGGCCGCGATCAGCCGCCGCGCCTGATCGAGCGCGTCCTGGCGCAAGTCCGCAAAGGGGTAAGGCCGCGTCAGGTTGCCGCGGGCATCATGGAAGTTGAGCCCGCGTACGCCCGTAGCCGCATAATCCAGCGCTTCGCCCAAGGTGGCGAAGTCCGCAAGGCGGCGGGGGAGACTGTCGTCGGTCGGGGTAGGGGCGATTTCCGCCTCCATGATACCCTGATGCGATCCCGTTTCGTCCAATACCATTCTCTTATCTCGTGCCCCTGTGAGCTGACAGGCCGTTCTGCCCCGCACCGCATACCAAATGCTAACGGCTCTGCTACGCACTGGCGTTCAAAATCGGTTGCCACTGTGGCACAATCATGGCGCATGACCCAGCCAAGGCGCCCGCCGACCCCCTTGAACTCCGCCGATCTGGAGCGGTTCGCGCTCCGCTACGTCGAACGCTACGCCACCACGCGCGGCCGGCTGGCCGACTATCTCAAGCGCAAGATCCGCGAAAGAGGCTGGGGCGGAGACGCCGCCCCGGACGTGACCGCGCTCGCCCAGCGCATGGCGGATCTGGGCTATGTGGACGATCGCCTGTTCGCCGAATCCAAGGCGAATGCGATGGGCCGGCGCGGGCTCGGCGCGCGCCGCGTCGACCAGGCGTTGCGGCATGCCGGCATCGAGGACGCGGATATCGACGCCGTCTCGCCTGTGGTGGAAGCGAGCACGCTTTCGAGCGCGATCGCCTTCGCCCGGCGCAAGCGCATTGGCGCCTTCGCCCTCAAGGCCGCCGAACGGCCAGAGCGGGAAAAGCAGCTCGCTGCCATGCTCCGCGCCGGCCATCCCCTTGATCTTGCGCGCAAGATCGTCCGCATGCTGCCGGGTGAGGACGTCGCCACGCTTGGCGAGGAATAGCGTCCCCGGCTGGGACCGAACCTTATTAAAGCTTTAAGGGGCACCCCCAACAAAGCAATTCCACATTTAGAATATGCTGTGTTAAATACCGCCCCTTGGGGGACAAGGATAATGCGTGCTGAACAACAGCTTGCGCCCAGCGACGACATGATCGCGCCGCCGGAGGATGGGGATCCGAGGGTGGAGACGGCGTCGGAGGGGCAGGTCTATAACGGGGTCGTCAAGTGGTTCGATGTGACCCGGGGGTTCGGGTTTCTCGTCGCTGACGATGCCGAGGCCGGAGACATATTGATCCATTTCACCGTGCTGCAGGAGCATGGCAGGCGGAGCCTTCCCGAAGGCGCGCGCGTCGAATGCGTGGCGGTGCCGCGGCAGCGCGGGCTGCAGGCCAAGCTGATTCGCTCGATCGACCTGAGCGAGGCGGTCGAGCCGCCGAAGCGCCAAGCCGACCGCGTCGACCGGGTCCGGCTGATCGACGATGCCGGGCCGTTCGAGCCGGTGACCGTCAAATGGTTCAATCGACTCAAAGGCTATGGATTTCTCGTGCGCGAGGCGGATTCGGCCGATATATTCGTCCATATGGAGACGCTGCGCCGCGCCGAGATCGACGAGGTCGAGCCTGGCCAGCCGCTGAGCGCACGCATCGTCGAGGGCGACAAGGGACCGCTGGCAGTGGCGGTCGAGAGGACCGGCTGAGAAAATGATGTTCCGTCGATGGGTTTGCGCGACGCTGGCCACAGCAGCGCTGCTGGTATCGGCGGGACAGGAGCGCGCTGCGGACGCGCGCGGCCCGGCCGGGCAAGGTGCCGCGACCAGGATCCAGGTCACGGTCCAGACCAGGAGCGGACCGAAGCAGTTCAACGTCGAGCTCGCCCGGACGACAGCCGAGCAGGAGCGGGGGCTGATGTTCCGCACCAATCTGCCGGCGGACGGCGGCATGCTGTTCACGCCTTATCCGGCCGAAGGCAAGCCGCGCGTTGCGAGCTTCTGGATGAAGAACACGCCGAGTGCGCTCGACATCCTTTTCATTCGGCCGAACGGGACGATCGCTTCGATCGCGCCAAACGCAGTGCCCTATTCCGAAAAGCCGTTGAAATCGGGCGAACCGGTTGGGGCGGTGCTCGAGATCAACGGCGGCAAGGCAGCCGAACTCGGCATCGCTCCGGGCGACAAGGTGCGATGGACCAGCCCGGACCATTAAACGCTGACCCCGGAATCGCAGATTTGATTGCCTCGATCCGCACCCGGGGCTAATCGGCGCGGATGAGCCTGAATCGCAATCCCTTCACTTGGTGGAACGGCGCCACCTTCGGCACATGGTTCGGCCTGCGCGGCAAGACCAAGGTCGGCGAGGACGCGCTCGGCAATATCTATTGGCAGGGCGGCACCGACCCCAACGGCCTCACCCGCCGCTGGGTGATCTATAATGGTTCGAACGACGCCAGCCGCGTGCCGCCCGAATGGTTCAGCTGGCTGCACCACCAGATCGACGCCGCGCCCGACCAGGCGCTGCCGGCGCCGAAGGTGTGGGAGAAGGCCGCCGAGCCAAACCACACCGGTACCCGACTGGCCTATCGACCGTCCGGCGCACTCGAGGCCGGGGGGCACCGCGCCCGTTCGACCGGCGATTACGAGGCTTGGACTCCCGACGCATGACGCGAGGCGCCGCAACGGCGGCGTTGCTGCTGCTCGGGCTCGGCGCTTGCAAGAGCGGCGGGGAGGCGGTCAACAATACCGCTGACGACCTGGTGATCACAACCGGGGAGGGCAATTCCGCCGGCGGCGCCGAAGTGGTCGCGGTTGGCCCTGACACCAGCGTGCTCAACGCCGCGGCGACGCCGATGAAGGATCGCGAAGCTGTGCTCGGGCTGCTCAACAAGCGCAACGGCGTGGCGCGCGAATTCAAGCTCAAGCCGGGCCAGGCGGCGCGGATCGGCGACGTGATCGTGCGTCTGCGCGCCTGCGACAAGACCGCGCCGTGGGAAGCCGATCAGCTGACCGGCGCGTTTGTCCAGGTCGATGTCGAGCAGGTCGACAAGAGCTGGCGGCGAGTATTCTCGGGCTGGCTCTACAAGGAGCGTCCGGCGCTCAACGTCGTCCAGCACCCAATCTACGACGTCTGGCCCAAGAGCTGCGCGATGACCTTCCGCGACAATGGGCCCGACACGGTTCCGGCGCCGGCGGCAGGCGGCAATTCAGGCGAACGGTCGAGCGCGAAGAAATCGCCGTCGACACAGGGCGCGCCGACCGAGAGTCCCGCCGCTGAATCGCCGAGCGCGGCATCCAGCAACGCGACGTAATCGTCGCGCGGGAGTTCGACTGCGCCGAGCGTGGCGAGATGTTCGGTCTGAAACTGGCAGTCGAGTAGCGCGAAGCCGCCCGCCTTGAGCCGCGCGACCAGATAGGCGAAGGCGACCTTCGACGCGTCGCGCACCCGCGTGACCATCGACTCTCCGAAAAATGCGCGGCCCAATGCGAGCCCGTAGAGCCCGCCGGCGAGCCGATCGCCGTCCCAGCATTCGATCGAATGCGCGAAGCCGCGGCGATGGAGTTCGACGAACACACGCTCGATCGGTCCGTTGATCCAGGTGTCCGGCCGGTCGCGCGCGGATTGGGCGCAGAGCGCGATGACCTGTTCGAACGCCGTGTCCGCAGTGACTCGAAAGCGCTCGGCACGCACAGTCTTGCGCAGCGAGCGCGACAAGTGAAAGGCGTCGAGCGGCAGGATGCCGCGCAATTTGGGTTCCACCCAATAGACGCTCGATGCCGTCCGATGATCGGCCATGGGAAACACGCCCATGGCATAGGCACGCAGCACCAGATCGGGGTCGAGGTCCAGCTGGGGCGCGAGCGGATGGCTCATGCCCTGCTCAACGCGTCGAGACCAATCTGCGTTCGATCGCCTGCCATAAAGATGCGAAGGCCTGCGCGGCTGGACTGCGCGGCGCGAGCGCACCCACCGGTTCGCGCCGGACGGTCATCGTCTCGACGATGCTCGCCATCGGGATGACTGGCCAATCGGGATGCGCGGCCAGCGCCTCGGCGTGAAGCTTGCGGCGACGATCGACCATCGAATGAACTGGCATCAGCGGCGCCCCGCCCTTGTGGCTGAGATGGCTTTCGACTTCGGCAAAGGCGCGCATCGAAAGCGGAGAGGGGATCACCGGCACGACGATCAGGTCGGCGGCGCGCATCACCTGCTCGCTGGTCTCGGTCAGCCCCGGAGGGCAATCGAGCAGCACGCGATCATAGGATCGGGTCAGGGCGCCCAGCAGCTTGGCGAGGCGCTTTTTCTTGTCGAGCTCGTGGAAGATCCGGTCGAGCGCGCGCAGCGACGTGTCGGCGCCGATCAGGTCGAGCCGGTCGATCGGGGTGCGCCGGGCCAGCTTCGAAGCCTCGACGTCGCGGGTGAAGATTGCCTGCGCCTCGCCGCGTGCGCTTGCCTGCTCATCGAGGAGGAAGGTCGACGCCGCCTGCGGATCGAGATCCCATAGCAACGTCCGCCGTGCCGAACGGGTCGCCGCCATCCAGGCGAGATTAACCGTCAGCGTGGTTTTGCCGACGCCGCCCTTCAGGCTGTACACTGCGATCGTAGCCAAGCGAGTCCCTCCCGTCGCGATGCCCAAGCTGGCATGAAAAAGGGCCGGCGGGGAAGCCCCGCCGGCCCTCGAAAACTAGCGATGTACCCTGTCTCAGGCGTGGCAATTGCGCTCCGGCTTGCCGGGAACCGTGACGGTGACGTTCTTCGACGTGCCGGTGAGCTTGTAGCCGCCGGCGGCCTCGAATGGCTGGCCGGCCTCGGGCGCCTTGAGCATCGTGGCAGGGCCGCCCTTCGCGGTCTTGAGCTGGACCTGCTTGTTGCCCTGGAAGAAATCGACATAGACCAGGCTGTTGTCGCCGCAGCGCAGCGTGACGCTTTCGGCAATTGCGGGCGGAAGCTCGACCGGTGCGGCGTTGGCGAGCTGCGACGCCATCGGATCCGGCGCGGTGCTCGTCACTTCCTCGGGCTTGTTCTCACATGCGGCGAGCGACAGGAGCGCTACGGCGGCGGCGGCGATAAGGGAGGGGTTCTTCATAGCGGGTCGTGCTTTCGAACAGGTGGCAAGAATCGTCAAGCGATTCGTGATACAAGGTCACATTATTGTGCTGCAACGCAACGTAACACGCCGATTGTGTCTCCCATGTGAACTCTATTCGTGGAATTCATCCAAGTCCGGGATTCTCCCGAAGGCGATCTTGGTCCCCACCGCATCGACGCGCCCGCCGTTCAAGGGTCCGACGCTGACGGCATGGCGTCCGAACTTCTCGTTGATCCTATCCATCGCGCGACTGAGCGACAAGGTTCGCGTCTCGCGGGCCAGCGGATCGTCGGGGTCGAGCGCGGCGAACAGCGAGCCCTGCTCGCCTTCTACCGCCTCGATCTCGCACAGCGTCACGCCGACCATGCGCAGGCGGAAGCCGCCGCTGCGCTGGCGCCCGGCCTCGGCGAGCCGCGGGAACAGCGTGTCGAGCGCCGAGAGGATAACGAAGCTGTCCTGCGTGTTCGGCAGCTTGATCGATGCGCGCCAGTTCGACTTGTCATCCTCGAACTTGCCATGGAGCACGAGCAGCCGGCTGCGATAGCCCTTGCGCCGCAACCGGCTCGCCGCCTTGAGCGCGAGGCGGCGCGCTGTGAGGCGCGTCGGCTCGAGCCCGCGCTTGCTGGGCGAAAGGACATGGCTGTGACCGATCGTGCGGCTCTGCGTCGGCTTTTCGGGCAGTTCGATGCCGTGGAGCAGGTACCAGAGCCGATCGCCGTTGGTGCCGCCCCACGCCGTGCCAGCGTCGCGCGGCCGGCGCTCGCAGAGCTGGCGGATGTCGAGGATGCCATCCTGCGCAAGGCGCCGCTCCATCTTGGCCCCGATCCCGGCGATCTCGCGCAGCTTGAGATCGTAAAGGCCATGAGGCAGCTGGTCGGCGGTAAATACCACTAGACCGTCGGGCTTCTGCAGGTCGGAGGCGAGCTTGGCGAGCAGCCGGTTTGGCGCGATCCCGATCGAGCTGGTTAGGCACTCGCCGACATTGGCGCGGATGCCCGCCTTGATCCGCTTCGCCAGCGCGACCGCCGCCTCGCGCGAATTCTCGTTGTCGAGCAGGCGGCAGGCCACTTCGTCGATGCTGCAGACGTGCGTGACCGGGATATGCCTCCAGATCTCGGCGACGACCGCCTCGTGAAATTCAACGTATTTTTCATGGCGCGCGGGCGCGATGAGGATGTCGCGGCATTTGCGCTTGGCCTCCCAGACCGGCGTGCCGGTCGCGATGCCGTAGCGCTTGGCCTCGACCGAGGCGGCGATCGCGACGGTAGTGTCGGCATCGACCGGGGCGACGATCAACGGCTTGCCGCGCAATGCCGGATCGAGCTGCTGCTCGACGCTGGCGAAATAGCTGTTGAGGTCGAGGAACAGCCAGCGCAGCGGTCGTGGCGGAAAAGTCAGCATGTTGGGAATGCCGGGCTTAACTTCGCATTTTTCACGCGAATCGTGAACAGAAGTTTCCTTCACGCGATCGATTGTTGCGCGGCGCGGTGCGGCATCAGCGGTCAAGGCGGAGACGGCGTGACTCATCATCCGGAACAATAGCAGAACGAAGCGGCGTAGGAAACGCACTTGACCCATGCCGCCCCGCTTCGCAGGACGGGAAGATGGAGAAATATATGCGACTCTTGCTGATGACAGGCCTGGCCTTGACTCTCGCTGGGTGCGGCGGAGGCGACGAGGGCGCGAACCGGACCGCGCCGGTCCCGACGCCGACCCCAATGCACGGCCCGATGCTCGGGAACGTCGACCTCGACAAGCCGATCCGCACGGCAGGGAAGGGGCAGGGCTGGTCGCTCCAGCTCGCGCCGGGGAGGATCCTTTTCACCGAGGCGCCGGACGCGCCTCCGATCGACTTCTATCCGGTGAGTCCGAAGCTCGACGAAGGGCGGGCGGTTTTCGCGACCCGGACTCCCGACGCCAAGCCGGTGACGATCACGCTGACCCGCGAGGAGTGCATGGCGGATAGGGCGGAACTGCCGCTGACCATCGAGGCGCGCATTGGCGCACGGACGTTACGTGGCTGCGCCGGGCCGTCGGCGCCCCCGGCGCGCCCGGCTGGGGAAGCCTCGCCGGGCAATGCGGCGGCGGCGCAGTGACGGCGATGCCAATCAAGCTTGAAATCTGCGTCGACAATCCGGCGGGGCTCGCCGCCGCAGTCGCCGGTGGCGCGGACCGCATCGAATTGTGCTCGGCACTCGAGCTGGGCGGACTCACGCCTTCGGCCGCGTTGCTCGACGCGGCGGTGCGGAGCGGATGCCCGGTGCACATGATGATCCGCCCGAGCGCCGGTGGCTTCGTCGTGGACGCGGACGAAACCGCGCTGATGCTTGAGGAAATCCGTTTCGCGGTGGCGCATGGCGCGGCGGGCGTGGTGGTCGGCGCGCTGGGCGCGGACGGGCTCCTCGACCGCGAGCGCCTGGCGCGTTTCCGCGATGCGACGCGTGACGTCTGCATCGTGCTCCACCGCGCGATCGATCTGGTGCCCGATCCGGTCGCCGCAGTGGGCGAGGCGGTGGCGCTCGGCTATGACAAGATATTGAGCTCGGGCGGTGCCCTCACGGCGATCGAAGGCGCCGCGACCTTAGCGGCAATGGTGAAAGCGGCGGGGGAGCGGCTGTCGATCATCGCCGGCTCCGGAGTCAATCCGCAGAATGTCGCGCAATTGATCGCCGAGACGGGCGTGCGCGAAGTGCACGGCTCGGCGAGCCGGAAGGGCGTCGAACCCGACGTCGCGACGCGCCGGCTCGGCTTCGCGACCGAAGCCCGGCGGGAGACTGATGCGGAGATTGTCGCGGCGATGCGCGCGGCGATTACCGAGGCGTGACGTTAAGTGTTCCCCCGCGAAGGCCGGGGCCCAGACTCAGCGTGCGCGCAGAGACGCGCTACCGCGCGTGATTATTTGAGGACTGGGCCCCGGCCTTCGCCGGGGAACAGTTGTTATCGGCTCACCCCAGGTGCTGCGCCAGCGAGCGCCACGCCGGAAGCTTGGCGTCGAGGCCAATCGTATGAAGCGGGCTGCTCGAAGGAAGCGCGACGATCTCGTATCGTACCGCCGCCGCGCCCAATTGCTTGACGCCGTGGCGCGATGCCGTCCCACCGTTGAAGGCGATCGCGCGCAGATCGGGCAGCTTGGCGGCGAGCGCAGCGACATCATGCCCTTCGATATCGCGCATCGCCGCGTCGGTGCTGCCGGTGCGACGGGCGCTGGCAACGACATCCCACAAACCGATATGCGCTGCGAGAAGCGCCTCCAGCCGCTGCTCGTAGGGCAGGGCGGCGAGATCGCGGCCGGCTGCCGGGGAGATCAGTCGCCAGAACTGGTTCTGCGGATGCGCATAATAGCGCTGCTCGGCCAGCGAGCGCTCGCCGGGCAGCGAGCCCAGCACGAGCAGGCGAACGCGCGCGTCAACGACCGGCGGGAAGCTGCGCTTGCGCTCGCTCACGCGGCGGGCGTGACGTCGGTATGGATGAAGTCGTCACCCTTGAAGAGCAGGGGCTCGCCGGTCGCCTTGGCGAGCGCGTAAGCGAAGCAATCGCCGAAGTTCAGATAGGCGCGATGGCCGGTTCCCCGCCCATATAAGCGATAGGCATCGCGACCAAGCCGAGCCTGGTCGAACGTCACATCGACGATTTCGAGCCTTATGCTTCGAAGCAGCGTTTCTATGAGACGGGCCTTTTCAGGGTATCTCCTCACGATGACTGTTGCCAGCTCCATCCAGGTTCCGGCGGACATCTTGCGCTCACGCTCTTCCCATATCCGGCGTAGGATGACGTCGCGTTCTGGCTCTTCGAGCATGATCGCCAAAATCGCCGAGCTATCCACGATCACTTGGGCAGGCCGTCCTCATCATAAAGGTCGTCTATCCATTCCTTCGAGGATTTACCGCGCATCTCCGGCGGAATCGACGCGACGAATTCCCGGCTGATTTCCTTCACTTTGGCGGAGAATGCAGCGAATTCCTCTTCGCGCCGCTGCAACTCGCGTTCGAGCGCCGAACGGATCGCCTGGGTGACGGGCTGGCCAGTCACATCGGCTAGCTGCCGCGCGAGACGGACGGTTTCTGCGTCCTTGATGTTCAGCTGCACGCCCATCGTTCTACCTCCGTCTCGGGGCATTCTACCATGGCTTGCGCGGCGGCGAAAGAAGCGTAGCATCCTGCCATGGCGCGCACGATCATCCGCTATGGCGATTTCTGGCCCTATTATCTGCGCGAGCATGCCAGGCCTGAGACACGGCGACTGCATTATATCGGCACTGCGCTGACCTTCGTCTTCCTCGTAATCGCGCTGATGCAGGGCGGTTGGTGGTGGCTGCTGGTGCCGCTGGCCGGCTACGGCTTCGCCTGGGGCGCGCATTTCGGCGTGGAGAAGAACCGGCCGGCGACCTTCACCTATCCGCTCTGGTCGCTCTTCTCGGACTATCGCATGTTCTTCCTGTGGCTGAGCGGGCGGCTCGACCCGCATCTCGAACGCGCAGGTGTGGCGACACCGGTCAGGACGCAGTGAGGATCGGCCCGGCCGCGACGCGATCAAGCGCCTGGCCGAGCGCGCTCGCCGGATAAGGCATGGGCTGGGACAGCAGGATGAAATCGGCGGCGCCGTCCTGCTCGGCGGCCAGCGCAGCGATCGGCTCGACCATGTCGAAGCGCAGGCTCGTGCTCGGATGCGGCTCGGCGCGGGCGTGTGCGCGAGCCTGACGGATACGCAGCGCGGAGAGGTCGGTGCCGCGCCCTTCGACTGAAACGAAGCCGAGGCTGCGCGCGAACGCGGCGGTATGGATCAGCCGGTCGCCGGTGCCGCAGCCCAAGTCGAGGATGCGCACTGCGCGATGGCCGGCGAAGCGAAATTCGGCAAGCGAGTGCTCGATCAACGCCAGGCTGGGCCCGTGGCGCGGGTGCGGCGTGTGGCCGTCCTTCGGCGCGCGCATGAGCGCCGACAGGGAGAAATGCGCGCGTATCATCGGCGCTTTTCCGGCGCGGCAGGTTTGCCCTCGACGGCGGCCCAGAATGCAGTGAGCGAGAGGCGGCCTCCGCGGCGTACACGCGTCCTGTCGTTGAGAAGCGGGCGGGCGTCGGGATCTTCGTGCGGCTTCATGGTGGCTCCGGCGTGTCGTCCCGGTGCAAATAAGCGAGTCGCACATAGGAATTCGAGATTGGAAGGCCGGCCCAGGCATAGTATTTTCGTAGTTCCCCTCCGCCCGGAAAATAGGGGTTGGGCACGGCCTACCAAGCCTTGCTTGCCGAGTGCGGCCCGGCATCCCTATCTAGCCGCCATGCATGTGACATCCGACACCCTGGGCCTCATCGGCAACACTCCGCTGGTGCGGCTCAAGGGGCCGAGCGACGCGAGCGGCTGCGACATCTTCGGCAAGTGCGAATTCGCCAATCCCGGCGCATCGGTGAAGGACCGGGCGGCGTTGTTCATCGTGGCGGACGCCGAGGAGCGCGGGCTGATCCAGCCGGGCGGGACGATCGTCGAGGGCACTGCGGGCAATACTGGGATCGGCCTGGCGCTGGTCGCCAATGCCAAGGGCTACAAGACGATCATCGTCATGCCCGAGACGCAGAGCCGCGAGAAGATGGACACGCTGCGCGCGCTCGGCGCCGAGCTTGTCCTGGTGCCGGCGGCGCCCTATTCGAACCCCGGCCATTTCGTCCACACCTCGCGCCGGATCGCGGAGGAGACGCCCAATGCGATCTGGGCCAACCAGTTCGACAATATCGCCAATCGCCGCGCTCACATCGTCGGCACGGCCGAGGAGATCTGGAGCCAGATGGATGGCCGGATCGACGGCTTCACCTGCGCGGCGGGAACCGGCGGGACGATCGCGGGGGTCAGCCTTGGGCTCAAGGCGAAGGACGAGAAGGTGTGCATCGCGCTGAGCGACCCGCACGGCGCCTCGCTGTACGAATTCTATGCGTGCGGCGAGCTGCGCTCCGAAGGCTCGTCGGTCGCCGAAGGGATCGGGCAGGGGCGGATCACCGGCAACCTCGAAGGTGCCGCGATCGACACCCAGTTCCGCATCTCGGACGAAGAAGGGCTCGAATGGGTCCGCCGGCTGCTCGACGAGGAAGGGCTGTGCCTGGGGCTCTCCTCGGGAATCAACGTCGCCGGCGCCGTCCGGCTAGGCAGGCAATTGGGGCCGGGCAAAAGGATCGTGACGATCCTGTGCGACACCGGCTTCCGCTACCTCTCGACGCTCTACAATCCCGAATGGCTGCGCGCCAAGGGGCTGCCCGTGGCCGGGAGCCTAGAGACAGCCTGACGCTCCGCCTCGACAAACCGAGTGCGAGGCGTTACATTTATACCACAGCCATGAAGTCGGGATCGCGAGACTCACAACAGGCGATGCAGCGTGTCCGGGTGGGGATGACCGGGCTGGCGATGGTGCTCGTGCTGATCGGATTGGCCAGCGCGATCTTCTCCTCGGCCAATCGCGACGAACCCGTTTCGGCGGTCGGCGCCCCCAATGCGATGGTCGTCGCCAACATCACCGGCGAGCCCGGCAACACCGCCATGGTAAAGGGCAAGGACGAGCCGCTCGCCGAGCTCGGCGTCGCACCCAGCACATCGTCGACCGACGCGCCTGCGGAGCCCAAGAGCGAGCAGTAACCTGATGTGACGTAATGTGCTCCTGCGAAAGCAGGAGCCCAGAGTTACGAAGGACGCGCTTGCGGCCCTGGGCTCCTGCTTTCGCAGGAGCGCTGACGGCGTCGATTTCCTTCATCTGAGTCGTTTCGCTGCGACTCACTCGCGCGGCTCCTTCTCCAACTTGGTCCGAAATCCAGCCAGCGACTGCGGTTGCCCTTTTGCATCCAGAAACAGGATGAGAACATATTGCGCCCGTAATATAAACAAGCCAATTTTGAGGGGCTAAGTGGGGCAAAATCCCGTCTGATCCCCATATTTTCCGTTGTGTCCCGGCGGGCTTTGTGATCAAAGGATCGCAGGGGTACACCCTTTCACCGTGAGAGCATCAACCGGGAGGCGGCAGCGAACCGCGATTCCGGAGGCGGGGAAGGCGTGCCCAAAAGGGGTGTTTGGGCGTGGCGGACAGGGAGCTCTTCGAGGGATTTGCGCTCCAGGCGGTCGACCTGAAGGGTCGCGTCGCTATTCCCGCCGACCTGCGCGCCGCCGCCGAGCGCAATTCCGACATCCGCCAGATCGTCGTCGGCCTTCACCCCGAGGATGCCTGCCTCTCCGCGCACGACCTCAGCTGGTCGAAGGAGAAATACGACCGGCTCGACCGCAAGGAAGCGCTCGCCGAGGAGCGCGGCACCGAGGTCGACACGCGCGCCAAGCGCCGCGCCTTCGGCCAGGTCGAGAAGGCGCCGTTCGACGATAGCGGCCGCTTCGTGATTCCGCCCTTCTTTCGGATGAAGGCGAAGATCGGGAAGTGGGCGTTCTTCAACGGCTCGGGCGAGACCTTCGATGTGTGGGCGCCCGAAGTTTTGCTCGCCGACGAGAATGCCGATTCCGGCCTCCGCGAGATCTGCGAGTATCTGTGCCAGTCCAAGGGGGTGAAGCTGTGAGCGACGCGCCCCACATCCCGGTGCTGCTCGACGAAGTGGTCGACGGCCTCGCCATCGTGCCCGGCGAGCGCCATGTCGACGCGACGTTCGGTGCGGGCGGCTATACCGACGCCATCCTCGAGCGGGGTGCCGAGGTGGCCGCTTTCGATCGCGACCCCCATGCGATCGAAGGCGGCCAAACCCTTGTCGCCAAAGCGGGCGGTCGGCTGGTGCTGATCGAGGCGCCGTTCAGCCAGATGGAAGGCGAATTGACGCGCCGCGGGCTGGTGCCGGTCGACGGCGTGACGATGGATATCGGCGTCTCGTCGATGCAGCTCGACCAGGCCGAGCGCGGGTTCAGCTTCCAGAGCGACGGGCCGCTCGACATGCGGATGAGCCAGGAAGGCCTGACCGCAGAAGAGTGGCTCAACACGGCCGACGAAGAAGAAATCGCTAACGTTTTATTTAATTATGGCGAGGAGCCCAAGTCGCGGCGAGTCGCGCGCGCGATCGTCTCCGCACGACCCCTTAAGCGGACTTCCGAACTCGCCAACGTGGTAAGGAAATCCTTAAACCATAAACACTACGACAAGAAGGACCCGGCCACCCGGACCTTTCAGGCGATCCGCATTCACCTCAACCGCGAGCTCGACGAACTCGCGGAAGGGCTGGCTGCGGCCGAGCGCGTGCTCAAGCCGGGAGGGCGGTTGGCGGTGGTCACGTTCCATTCGCTCGAGGATCGCATGGTCAAGCGGTTCCTGCGCGAGCGGAGCGGCAGCGAGCCCGCCGGCTCGCGGCATCGTCCGATGGCCGGCCCCCGGGCCGCGCCGAGTTTCGAGACCCCCGCCAAGGCCGTGCGGCCCGGCGAGGACGAAGTAGCGCGTAACCCGCGCGCCCGGTCTGCGACGCTGCGCGTGGCGCGTCGGACGGCTGCGGCGCCCTGGGGCAGTGAGGGAGTGAACTGATGGCAGTGCAGGGCTTCAAGGGACTGGGATGGTTCCTGTGCGGCGTTGTCGTGGCGCCGGCATGCTACCTCGTCAATTCGCACGGCGCCGCCGAACAGGCGAAGCTCAACGCGACCAAGCTGGCTATCGTCCAGGCGCAGCGCGACATTCGCGGGCTCGAGACCGAGTTCAACACGCGCGCCAACCTGGCCCAGCTCGAGCGCTGGAACGGTGACGTGCTGGCGCTCGCCGCCCCGGTCGCGCAACAGTATCTCGCGAGCGAGACCGCGCTGGCCAGCCTCGGCCAGGCGCCTGCCGACGTTCAGGTCGCCGCATTGGTGGTCCCGACTGGCGCACCCGCGATGCAGGCCGCGTCACAAATTGTGGTACCCGCCGCCAATCCGGTGCAGGCGACTGCGCAGGCCGCTATGCCCGCGAAAAGCGTGGCGCAGCAGGATGGGGAGCTTCGCAAGCTGATGAAGAAGGCTGACCGCCAGGCGATCGCCTCGGCGGACAATGGCGTATTGAGCGCGTCGACCATGGAAGATCTGCAGAAGCTGGCGAAGCGCGAGAAATTGGCGCTGCGTTGATCGTCGTCGTCGCCCCGCCGGCCCGACAGGGTCGTACGGGCGGTGCCCGTCAGGCGCTCGTCGCCGTCGCCCAGGTGCGGCTGATGATCCTGTCCTTGTTGTTCGGCGCCGGCATGCTGGTGGTGATCGGCAAGCTTGCGCTGCTTGCGCTCTGGGCCGAGCCTGCCACCGCCCGCGACATTGCAGCCTCGCTGATCCCGCCGCGCGGCGACATCGTCGATCGCAACGGCGCGCCGCTCGCCCGTAGCATCGATGCCTGGTCGATCGCCGTCCACCCAAACCAAGTCATTGGCGACAAGGCCGCGCTCGCGCAGAAGCTTGCCGAACTGATCCCCGATAAGAGCGCCGGCGCCTATTATGCGTTGCTCAATTCGGGCAGCAGCTTCGCCTATCTCAAGCGCCGCGCGATGCCCGAATTGGTCACTGCGGTGAACGCGCTCGGCGAGCCGGGCATGGAATTCCAGCGCGAGCCCGACCGGCTCTATCCGCAATCGATGATGGCGGCGCACATCCTCGGCTTCCTGGATGCGGCAGGAGCCGGCGTCTCGGGAATGGAGAAGGTGCTCGACCGCCAGCTGACCGACCCCGCCAAGCGCGGCGCGCCCGTGGCGCTGTCGATCGACGCGCGCGTCCAGGCGGCGCTCGAGAACGAGCTCGGCCGCGCGATGACCGACCTCCAGGCGCGCGGCGCCGCGGGGGTGATCCTCGACGTGCACACCGGCGAAGTGCTGGCGATGACCTCACTGCCTAGCTTCAATCCCAACGCGCTGCAGGGCTCGGCGCCGCCCAATAACGTCACGCAGAGCGTCTACGAGCTCGGCTCAACCTTCAAGCCGCTCGCCGTCGCCGCGGCGATCGATTCGGGCACGATCACCAACATGGCGCGG
Source organism: Sphingomonas sp. FW306-1B-B10E (assembly GCF_058782005.1). Classification (NCBI taxonomy): domain Bacteria; kingdom Pseudomonadati; phylum Pseudomonadota; class Alphaproteobacteria; order Sphingomonadales; family Sphingomonadaceae; genus Sphingomonas; species Sphingomonas sp. FW306-1B-B10E. Next base: position 2,281 of record NZ_JBYSXG010000018.1, on the reverse strand, counting down.
CGCTTCGATGCGACGCGGCCGCTCCAAGTCGGCCGGTTCATGATTCATGACGATCCGGGCGACGAGCAGTTTCGCTGGCTCAATATCCCCGAGACCCTGATCTATTCGTCGAACATCGCCACTGCGCGGATCGCCGACGAACTCGGCCAGGCCAAGCTGCAGGACATGTTCCGCCGGCTCGGCTTCGATCGTCGCCCGGGGATCGAGGTTGGCGGCGCCAAGCCGCTCTGGCCGAGCTATTGGGGCCGGATCACGGTGATGACCACGGCTTACGGCCACGGCATCGCAGTGACGCCGCTCCACCTCGCCAATGCCTATGCGACTCTGGTCAATGGCGGCATCCTGCGCCCGGTGACGCTGCTGAAGGTCGATCCGAACAAGGCGCCTGCCGGCGAGCGCGCGCTCAAGGAATCGACCAGTGCGCGGATGCGCCAGCTGCTCCGGCTGATCGTGCTCAAGGGCACCGGCCGCAAGGGCGAGGCGCCGGGCTTCCGCATCGCCGGCAAGACCGGCACCGCCGAAGCGGCGTCGGGCGGCGGTTATGACAAGCATCGCAACGTCTCGACCTTCGCGGCGGCTTTCCCGATCGATGCACCGCGCTATGTGATGGTCGCCATGCTCGACTCACCCAAGGCCAACCCCGCGATCGGGGTCTACCGCACCACCGCCGCCTGGACCGCCGCGCCGGTCGTCTCGCGTGTCGTCAGCCGCACCGGCACCTTGCTCGGCGTCAAGCCCGACGCCGGCCGCGACATTGACGAGCGCGAATTGCTGCCGCTGATCTGGACGGCGCCCGAACCCAAGCAGAGCGCCGAATGAAACTGAGTGCACTGACCGGCGGAGACGAAAGCGCCGCAGTCACCGGGTTCGCGATCGACCACCGCAAGGTCGCTCCCGGCACCATTTTCGGCGCGTTCGAAGGCGCGCGGGTCAATGGCGAGGACTTCATCCCCGCCGCGATCGAGGCGGGTGCGATCGCGATCGTCGCGCGGCGCGGCGTCGTGGTCGAAGGCGCAGTCCACATCGCCGACGTCAATCCGCGCGAGCGCTTTGCACGACTGGCGGCGAAGTTCTTCGCGCCGTTCCCCGAGACCGCGATTGCCGTGACCGGAACCAACGGCAAGACCTCGACCGTCGAGATGACCCGCCAGCTCTGGCGGATGGCCGGGCACCACGCGGCGTCGATCGGGACGCTGGGCGTGACCACCTCCGACGACACCGTCTCGACCGGGCTGACCACGCCCGACGTGGTGACGTTCCTCGCCAATGTCGCGGGGCTGGCGCGCGAGGGCGTCAGCCATGTCGCGTTCGAGGCATCGTCGCATGGTCTGTCGCAATATCGCACCGAGGGGCTGCCGGTGCGCGCCGCGGCGTTCACCAATCTGAGCCGCGACCATCTCGATTATCACGGCGACATGGCGGCTTATTTCCACGCCAAGCTGCGGCTGTTCGCCGATGTGCTCGACATGGACGGCGTGGCGGTGGTCTGGGCCGACGATCCGCATGCGATGCGGGTCGAGGAACTCGCGCGGATGCGCGGCAACAGGCTGATCACGGTCGGCGAGCATGGCGAGACGCTCAAGCTGGTCGGGCGCGATCCGACCTTGTTGGGGCAGGGGCTGACGATCGAGGCCGACGGCAAGACGCACCAGGTCAATTTGCCGCTGATCGGCGCGTACCAGGCGGCGAACGCGCTGACCGCGGCGGGGCTGGTGATCGCGACCGGGGGCGATGTCGCGACGACGCTCGCCAATCTCGCGCGGCTCCAGCCGGTGCGCGGACGGCTCGAGCGCGCGGTGATCGCGCGCAGCGGCGCCCCGGTCTATGTCGATTATGCGCATACCCCCGACGCGCTCGAGGCGGCGATTGCGGCGCTCAAGCCGCACACCAGCGGCCGGCTGATCCTGGTGTTCGGCGCGGGCGGCGACCGCGACACCGGCAAGCGCGAGCCGATGGGGCAGGCGGCCGCGGCGGGTGCCGACATAGTGATCGTCACCGATGATAATCCGCGCGGTGAAGATCCGGCGGTGATCCGCGCCGAAGTGCTGAAGGGCGCGCCCGAGGCGACCGAGATCGGCGGGCGGCGCGAGGCCATTGCCGCGGCGATCGGCATGGCAGGCGCCGAGGATATCGTTCTGATCGCCGGCAAGGGCCACGAGCAGGGCCAGATCGTCGGCGACCTGGTGCTGCCGTTCGACGATGTCAGCGTAGCGCGGGAATGCGCGGCGTGACTCATTCTGCTCTTCTATTCCCCTTCCGCTTGCGGGAGGGGCTAGGGGAG